>CANHKJ010000138.1 GCA_947460915.1 Verrucomicrobiia bacterium | reverse complement strand
TTGCTAGACAACATTTTACAATGGCCTAGAGCAACTTCGCCGAAGTTGCCACCAGAGCCACCCGAAAATGAACAAACAGGCGGCAAAACTGGCAAAAACCACTGCGCTGCTTAATTCAACATCGATTCAACTTCGGATTTCGGGTTTAGGGAGATGATTCGCCATCAAAGCGCCGCTCATAATCGGGGTCGAGAGTTCCGAAGATCCGGTCCCAGATTAAGGTGTAGAACCCGAAGTTGTAGTGCGGATGTTCGTGGTGCTCGGCATGGAAGGTCGATGTGCCGATGTTTCGCAATCCAGGGATTTTTTTCAGAATCCGTGGAAAGGGTTCGACACCAGAATGACCGAGTGTGCCGAAAAGAATGTTGAGCGCGAGGTAGCCCATGAGGCCATACAAAGACATCGGATAAACGAGCAAAAAGACCAACATTAATGAACCGAACCCGAGAACTTCGAGCGGATGGAGGACGAATAAACTAACAGGATTGGTGGTTTCGTGTCGGTGATGAAAGCGATGTATGAGCCGATAGATCAGCGGCACATGAGCTAAACGATGGAAAATATACATGCCGAAGTCCATAACCGTGATCATGAGTAGGCAATCGACAATGCTGCGACCCATGCCGCGGTTTTTTATATCGATGAAACCTTTGTGCCATAAATACCACCCAATGACCGAGATGATGGCATTTAAGACGATGGCTGATGCTGCGGCGACCATTTCGATTTTGTGTAAGGGCTGCCATTGGTCAAAGATCCTACGCTGGTGAAAAATGATACCCAGCAACCAACATAACAAAACTGAGCCAAGAAAAACAGCGATGTTGGTGATCCAGAAAAATAGGAACGCTTCAGTAAGAGAGCAGTGTTGTAGGTAATGGAGCATCGTGAGATGTTTCGCGGCAGCGGAAGCTGTTGGATTCTAGCGAAGAAGGATTTCTGTTGTCGATGAAATTTGACCATCGAGCGAATCCACCGCATGCATGACAAAGTGCATGCACGCTGCTGCGAAAGATTGATCCTAATGCATCGGTAATGCACTCATGAAACATCTTTGCTGTTGGCTATTGGGTGCCGCCGTTGTTCCTCTTCTGTGCTCATCGGCTTTCGCGGATGAAAACGAGTTTGTGATTGGTCCTGATTACACCGATGCACCAGAAACCAAGGTGCAGGATGATGTGCCGAAGGGAACTGTACACGAGTTCACGATGGATTCCAAGGATAGCAAAATTTACAAAGGGATCGCGAAAAATCAAAAGGGCACTGTGCCCTATCAGCGCAAGGTGGCCGTTTATGTGCCAGCACAATACAAAGCCGGCAAAGATGTGGCTTTCATCGTGGCGCAAGATGGATTGGGCTATCGCAATGTGTTGCCCACAGTTCTAGACAACATGATCGCGGCTAAGCGTTTGCCGGTAATGGTTGCGGTGATGATCAACTCGGGCGGTGGAGATTCGTTAGGCAGCCAACGCGGTTTGGAATATGATACCTTAGATGATGTCTATTGCAAATTCATCGAGAGTGAAGTCTTACCGCTCATCAGCGAAAAATTCAACATTCGCTTCACCAACGATCCGGAAGGACGCGCTACTATGGGTGGAAGTTCGGGAGCTGCTGCAGCATTCACCATGGCTTGGTCGCATCCAGAATTGTATCGTCGCGTGCTCAGCTATTCAGGCACCTATGTGAATCAACAATTTCCTGTCAGCCGAAAAACACCGCTCGGTGCTTGGGAATACCACGAGAATTTGATCAAGCGCAGTCGCAAGAAACCGATTCGCATTTGGCTGCATGTCAGCGAGAAAGACAATGGCTGGGATCGTGATGAAGCGAGCTACCACAACTGGGTCATGGCCAACGAGCGTATGGCTGCTGTGCTCAAGGATAAGGGCTATGATTATCGCTATGTCTTCGCGAAAAAAGCTGGGCACACAGATGGCCGAGTCTTGCGCGCAACCTTGCCTTCTGCGTTAGAGTGGTTGTGGCAAGGTTACAAAGCACGGTAAATTTTTTATGCCTGTGAGTTAGGCAAAACAATGAGGAATTTTGTTTCTCTTCCAGGCACGGAGCTAACAGAAATATCTCCCCCGTGAGCTTCGATGGCGCGCTTGACGATCGATAGTCCTAGACCCGTGCCTTTGATGGCGCTGTTGGTGTGATTTTGGTCCACCCGATAAAAGCGTTTGAAGACAAAAGGAAGATGATTCGAGGGGATGCCGATGCCATCATCACAGATGCTGATCTGAATCTCATTGTTGACGATTTCAGCACTCACCGTGACTTGTAGTCCGGGCCGAGGATTTTGCTTGAGTGCATTTTCGATCAAATTGAAAAGCACTTGCGTCCAGTAAAATCGATCGCCGGCGATGATTAGCGCAGGATCTACTCGCGAGTGATCGATCTTTGCTTGTTGGCTTTCGATCAAGTGTTCGAGTCGCTCTAACACATCGTGAACGCAATTGACAAACTCGAAGGGCTCGATGCTCAATGCCGCTGCTTCTCCTGATTCCAATCGCGAAATCACGAGCATGTCTTCGACAATGCGCGACACCCGATCGGTGTGCTTCGACATGATCGTGAGAAATCGTTTTGCCTGCTCTGCATCGCGCAAGCCATGATCTTCTAACAAATTTTCGAGATAACCTTGAATGATGGCGAGCGGTGTTCTCAGCTCGTGTGAAGCATTGGCGACAAAGTCTTTGCGCACTTGCTCACTTTGATACTCGGCCGTAAGGTCACGCAGCAAAATGCGAATGCGGGCATGAGGATAAAAATCCGCAGGCAAGGGCGCTGCATCGAGAAGCCATGCATTCACACCCCGTGTCTCGCGCGAACCGAGCGGAGACAATTGCTGTGAGAGCACAATGCGTTTGACCACGGGTTGCTGGGTGGTTTCGCATTCGCGGATGACTTCCATGAAGCGTGCGTTAGCAAAGACCTCTTGTGGTGCTAGCCCAATGAGGGAACGATCACCGAACATGGTGCGCGCTGCGATGTTTGCATAACAAAACCTGCCATCATCACAGACGAGAAATAAGGCATCGCTCAGGCCATCGAGCAAGAACTCGTGTCGTTGCTGTTCTTCGCGTGTAGCGGCTTCAATTTTTTGCGTGAGCTGTGCCATGACGTCTGATTGTTTTTTTTGTTTTGGTTTCCTGCGCACATACAGCCATACGAAAGCAATGCAAGCGATAGCGATGAGGGCGAGGATGACGTCGTTCATGGATTTGGGTTGACGAAACGATACCCTACCCCGCGGATCGTTTCAACCCGATCCGCATGGGAACCGAGTTTTTGTCGCAGCCGTTTCATGTGCGTGTCGAGAGTGCGGCTGATCACATCATCGCTATAGCCCCAAACACTGCGCAGCATGTCGTTGCGTTGTTGTGGGTGATTGGCCCGTTCACAGAGGAAGAGTAAAAGCTTGAACTCGGTGGAGGTGAGTTCTACGGGCTCGTTGTCGATGTAGAATTTCAGCGAATTTTTATCGAAAGAAAAATCACCTACGCGGAATTCGGTAGAGCCTGATGTGACTTGCATGCGCTTGAGAACGGCTTGCACTCTTAGGACCAACTCTTTTGGCGAAAAGGGCTTGGTCACGTAGTCGTCGGCACCTGCGGTGAGTCCTGCGATGCGGTCTTCTGTCTGTGCGCGGGCGGTGAGAAGAATTACGGGAATTTGTTGTGTGCGCGCATCGCGGCGCAATCCCTTGAGCACACCCAATCCATTGAGAGTTGGTAACATGAGATCTAGTACAATGATGTCAGGGCGCTCTTTTTGAGCAATTTCTAGTCCCACTTGTCCATCATATGCCTTCAATACTCGGCAGCCGACACGTTCTAGATTGAACGCCACCAAGTCGGTGATGTCGGCTTCGTCTTCGATCACTAATACGGTCTGCACGCGGTCCATCATATCGCTCATGAGGTTGGATCAAAGATGCTTCGTGTGACGGATTCGTTGCATCGGATCACTCCGATTCAGGTCCCTTTGTTTCTTTGCGTGAGCTGTGGCGAATGTCTTGGGCTGTGCCCAAAAATACAGCATCTTCGCCGATGTTGACCGCGAGATCACCCACGCGTTCTAACGAGCGAACAACAAAGATGAGATGCAGAAGCGACTCCGATTTTCCATTCGCTTCTTCAAGGCGTTGACTCAGTGATGAGATCAATGACTTATGCATTTTGTCTAACTCTTTGTCGCGCAATTTCAGACCTTCCGCGAGCTCAATGTTGTGATCGGTGAATGCCGTCATGGCATCGCGCAAGAGGCTATCCGCCAGCACATACAGCGGCTCGACAAGCGTAACTTCCGGAAGGTCCGATCCCTTGCAAATTTTCTTAGCGCGTTTCGCGATGTTCACGGCATGATCCGAGATTCTTTCGAGGCAGGTGGAAATTTTCATCGAGGAAATCACCAGACGCAAATCGGTAGCGACCGGGTGATGACGCACGAGAATTTCCATGCCGGTGTGATCGACTTTCATTTCCAGATCATCCACTTCACTGTCGTCGCCGATTACGGTGCGCGAGAGCTCGATGTCGCGCTCGATCAAGGCACGCGTGGCGCGTTCTAAATTTTGGCGGGTCAAGCTGGCCATGAGCAAGACCTCATCTTTGAGATTGCGGATGGCGTGGTCGAAGTCGCGGAATATGTGTCCTCCGGGCATAAGTTTGTGTGGTTAGTGCGTGTGATTAGCCGAAGCGGCCTGAAATGTATTCCTCGGTTCGTTTTTCTCGAGGATTGGTGAACATGGTGTTGGTGTCATCGTATTCTACGACTTCACCCAAATAAAAGAATGCGGTTTTATCGGAAACGCGCGATGCTTGTTGCATGCTGTGCGTGACGATGACAAAGGTATATTCGCTCTTCAGTTCCCAGATTAACTCCTCAACCTTCAGGGTGGCAATCGGATCCAATGCGCTGCATGGCTCGTCCATCAGCACGATGCGAGGTTTCACCGCAATGGCCCGCGCGATGCAAAGGCGCTGTTGTTGTCCGCCCGATAATCCATAGCCGGATTCGTGGAGGCGATCCTTCACTTCATCCCATAATGCAGCAGCACGCAGAGCTTGCTCCACAGACTCTGTCAGTACTTTGCTGTTGCGTTCACCGCGAATCTGCAAACCATAAGCGACGTTTTCGAAGATGCTTCGTGGAAACGCGTTCGACTTCTGGAAAACCATGCCGACTTCATTGCGCAAGCGTGCCACATCCACACGCGGATGATAGATGTCTTCGCCTTGGATGAAAATTTTCCCTTTCGTCACACGAGCTCCAGGGATCTCATCATTCATGCGGTTGAGACAACGCAGCAAGGTCGATTTTCCACAGCCAGAAGGACCAATGAAGGCTGTGACTTTATTGAGCTCAATCTCCAAATTGATGTTTTTCAAAATACGCGAACTCCCATAGCTAAAGTCTACCTCGCGCACGGAGGCGGCAACCTCCGCTTGGGTTTTGATACTGGGCTGATCTAACACTTCGCTACTCATGATGACGGTCTAGTGACTGACGTAACCTAGCATCGCCAGGGGTCGAGGGCACGACATGGCAATTGTGACGATTTCGTCACAAAGCGCAAACCTATTGCATGGAGAGCGTCACAAATCAGTCATTTCGACGCTGCATTCGCGACGCAGCAGTCCACAACACTGCTGGCACCACGAAGCTCAAGATCATCGTAAGCACTGGTCGATCATGTCCCGTCGCGCCAATCCATGAGAAAAGCAAGGCCATCGGCAAGCTCCCGCAGGCTAAGGCCAGTGCAAATGCTCCTAGCGGCATCCGCAACATCCCTGCCGTCACGGCCAAAGCCTCGGGCAATATGGGCACAGCGCGCGAAAGCGCAATAACCCAGCCGCCACCTCGCGCCACCATGGTTTTTCCGCGCTGATAGTCTTTTTCCCCCAGAAATCGCACCGCCGCACGTTCCGTGAAAAGCCTCCCGCAGCCATAGCCACACATTCCTGCCAAGAACGAACCCACAAAGCCCCACAAGGCGCCCAGCATCGTGCCATAAAGAAAGCCCAAGGCCGACATCACCACCGTCCCCGGCACTGGTAGCACAAGATCTAGCAACAGCAACACGCAGCCTGCTAAGCCCGCAGATGTTCCATAGCTCTGCAAGGCAGCGCCCACCGCTCGCGCGTCCGACCACTCAGCCCAATGCCCGCCCCAGATCACCCAAATCATCAAAATCAGAGTCGAAAACCCTACAATCCATGCCACCAATCTCATAGCCCTACCATAAAAGCACTGTGCCCAAGTTTCAAGCCAGCATTCACAATTCTCCCTTGCCTCTCCGCCAGCCCCTCTCCATGATTCCACTCGTGTGGGAGAAATCGATCGGCATTGTCCTCCGAGTAACGAAATTAACCGACACCAGCTCGATCGTTCGCTGGTGGACCCTTCAGCATGGGCTCATCGATACCGTTGCCAAAGGCGCTCGCCGCAGCACCAGCAGCTTCGCCGGTAAGATCGATCTCTTTTTCACCGCCGATATTTCGTGGGCTACCAGCAAAACGGGGAATCTGCACACCCTTCGCGAGAGTTCTGTGCAGTCCTATCGCCCTCAGCTGCGACTCCATTACTCCAATACCCTCATCGCTTCCTATTTTTGCGCGATGATCGAAAAAATTGCTGAACCTGAGAGCCCCGAGCCCGAGATCTACGACCTCCTCACCCGCGCGCTCGATCACATCGAGGAAAAAAATGCCAGCCTGCGCGCACTCCATCACTTTGAGCGCGAACTTGCACGACTCCACGGCGTTGGGCGCAGTGGCGGTCATACCGCCATGCTTGATCTCGCTGACCTCGGCGCTGGCCTGCCCGCTCTCCGCTCCCAGCTCCTGCAACGGCTCGCGTAGCACAATTGCTATTAAATCAACCTTTTACAGACGTATAAAAAAATCCGAACTTTTATCTTTGCATAAAACTTTTTCCACATTGGAAGATCTGCTTACACAGATCACAGCCACGCTTCTTTGTGACACCGCCGCTGCGCTTGAGTCATAAGGTAAAAAGTCAGAAAGTCTGATTGCCAAGGATGGCTCACCTTGGGACTTACTACGTTTAGCCCTTCGTCCAAAAAATCGCCAAAGCTGTGAGCGCGAGGGGCAGGTAGAGCAGTGTAAACAAAAACAACTTCCGTGCACTCGCACGATCACCTGCTTTGCGGAAACGTGCAGCTAGCACTACGGTCCATGCGCCGAGCAGGAAACCGATCAGCATCCATGCAAGCCCCGCCGTGTCCATCAGCCAAGGCCAGATCGCTAAAAGCGCCAGAAATCCTGCAAAACACATCGAAAGCGTGCCGCTCTTGCGTCCGCTCACATCACCGTTCGACCACATACGATATCCCGCCGCCTCGTATTCCTCGCGGCATAACCAGTTGATTGCGATAAAATGCGGCAACTGCCACAAAAATAATAGCGCAAACAAAAACCACGCCGAGCCATCCAAGGCGCCGCCCGCTGCCGTCCAGCCAATCATCGGCGGAATCGCACCAGGAATCGCACCCAGTAGCGTATTGACCGAATGCTTGCGCTTCATCGGCGTGTAGAGAAATACGTAGGTCACCAGCGTGATCAAGGTCAACACCGCTGGCATTTTCCCGACCTTGATCGACAAATGCACCAGCCCGAAGGTACAAAGCAAAGTCCCGATCGCGAAAGCCACCAACACATCCATGCGCTTGGCGGGTAGCGGACGATTCGCCGTGCGCGCCATTTTCGCATCCAAATCAATCTCCATCAGCTGATTGAAGGCCGCCGAGCCAAAAGCCGCCGCCGCCGTGCCCACAATCGTATGCACCAGCAACATCCAATCCCAGCCATG
>CANHKJ010000137.1 GCA_947460915.1 Verrucomicrobiia bacterium | reverse complement strand
GCGGGACCGATTTTTTGATACGCTTCAAAAAATTCCTGAAAATCACCTAAGTGAGTGTGCTCTTGGCAGTGTTTCCAAAACGCCGTGTCGCGCAGGGTATTGAACTTGTAGTGAAATGCCAAAAAGTCTCGGATTTCATCCCAGGCTCGACCCATCTCCTTGTTGTAACGCTCACGTCCAGCATCGGTCGCACGATGTTGTTGCTGCTTGAGTAGTTCTACCATCCACCGACTTGCGAAAATGATCTGCGCCAACGCCGTGGCTTCCAGTGGCTCGACGAAGCCCGAGCTATTGCCGATCGCCACCACATTTTTCTCCCAATTCCGCTCCATCCTCCCGCTTAGGTATTTGACCACCCGACTCGCATTTACCTTGGGATTGGCCTTTTTAAACTCGGCGAGAGCGTCTTCGTCACTGATGAACTTCGAGCTATAGACATAGCCTCGATTGATAAAATTCTCGTGCTCAATTTTCCAGCACCAGCCCGCATCCATGGTTTCCGCAGTGGTGTAGGCTTGCAGCGGTTCTTCTTCACGAGTCCATCCGCCGATCACCGCACGATCACAGAAGAGTGCTTGAGAAAAACTGTTGCGTGTGACTCCAAGCGCTTTCCCAATGAGCTCGGAACGAAATCCCGAGGCATCGATGTAAAGATCCGCATGGCGAGTGCGGCCACTGGTGAAATGCAATGCTGAAATTCCCTGATCATTCTGCTCCGCATGTTGTAAGGTGTCTTCCTCAATGATCACACCCTGCTCGATGGCAATATTCGTCAGGCAGCGAACCAATTTTTCATTCTCAATATGGAATGCATATTCACCCTTGATCAGTGGCTTATTGAGCGGACCACTAGCAAATGCTTTTCCCTCCTGCATCATCGCACAAACATCGTTGAGATCTGTGCACTCTTGATCGCAATAAAATCCTGTAGCTTTGTTCATACCCGGATATTGCAGATCATACTGAAATCCGAAATCGTAGAAATAGTCGCCGCGCTCTCCCCAGAGAAAGCGAATTCCTTGCTTCCATGTCGGTTGTGCTTCTCGATAAAATCGCTCTTTGGAAATGCCCAAGGTATCAAATAAATGCGCAGGGAAAACGGCCGTAGTACCTTCTCCTACTCCGATTACTCCAATTTCCTGACTGTGCACTAATGTCACGTGATAATCACGCAACATGCACTTGACTGTCAATGCTGCCAATAACCCTGCACTGCCTCCGCCTAAAATAAGAACCGAGGAAATGCGGCCATCTTCTTGTGCCGATGTTTGCGATACCATAATCCGTTTAATGTATGATGGAAAACTACAAAAACGATCCTGTCCCCCGTCAAGGCAAAAAGTTCCTGTTTTTACAGTTTGAATCGGTGATCAGAAAATCACCTTGCCAAATCTACTCAAGATTGCAGACTTCCGCATGATCCGAAACCTGCTGCTCGCGCTCTTCACAAGCTCTCTTTGTGCAGCCGAACGTCCCAACATCGTTTTTATTTTTTCTGATGACCACGCACTCTCGGCGATTTCGGCCTATGGTGGCTTGTATGAAAAACTCGCGCCCACTCCGAACATCGATCGCATCGCGAACGAAGGTGCTCTTTTTCAACAATCGTTCTGCGCCAATTCGATCTGCGGTCCCTCACGCGCCTGCATCATCACAGGGAAGCATTCGCACCAAAACGGCTACCTCAGCAATGATTTCGATACCTTTGATGGTCATCAAGTGACCTTGCCCAAACTCCTGCAATCCTCTGGCTACCAAACCGCCATCATCGGCAAATGGCACCTCGTGAGTCAACCGCAAGGCTTCGACCACTGGAGCATCCTTCCAGGTCAAGGCAACTACTACCAACCCCAATTCATCACCAAAGACGGCACGCGCAAGCACGATGGCTACGTCACCGATCTTATCACCGATCAATCGCTCGATTGGCTGAAAAACGCACGCTCCAACGATAAGCCGTTTTTCCTCATGTGCCAACACAAGGCACCTCATCGCAATTGGTCGCCCGCTCTGCGCCATCTTGATTTTCTCAAGAATGCTACCATGCCCCAGCCCGATAGTCTTTTCGATAACTACGAGGGACGTAGTAGCTCATTGCGCGATCAGAAAATGACCGTTGCGCGCGACATGTTCTGGGGCCATGACATGAAGTTCCATGGCGAAAATCTCTACCCTGAGTACTTCGGTAGCAATCTCCCGAACGATGAATACAACCGCATGACCGAGGAGGAAAAGAAACAATGGGATGCCGCCTACGAACCCGAAAATGCCGAGCTCATTGCCAAGATCAAATCTGGAGAGTTTCATGAAAAACAAATCACCGAATGGAAATTCCAGCGCTATGTCAAAGACTACCTGCGCACCGTGCGCGCCGTCGATGAATCAGTCGGACGCATCCTCCAGTATCTCGAAGATTCAGGCCTCGCAAAAAACACCATTGTCATCTACTCGTCGGACCAAGGCTTCTACCTCGGTGAGCACGGTTGGTATGACAAGCGCTGGATGTTTGAAGAGTCGATGAAAATGCCCTTCCTCATCCGTTGGCCCGGTGTCATCAAGCCTGGGTCCAAACCGAAGGCAATGATTCAAAACATCGATTATGCTCCTACCTTCCTCGAAATCGCAGGTGAAAAAGCCCCCGCAGCCATGCAGGGAAAAAGTTTTCTCCCCGTGCTCCAAGGCAAAACTGATGTGCATCAAGAATTCATTTATTACGCCTACTATGGCGAAAATACGCACCAAGTCGCCGCGCATGATGGCGTGCGCTCCGCGACGCGTAAGCTGATTTATTTTCCTGCGACCAAGGAATGGAATCTCTTCGATCTCGTCAAAGACCCACAAGAAATGAAATCGGTGCACGATCAAGCCGACTACGCTGCCGATCTTGCTGCGATGAAAAAATCCTACACCGAGCAACGCGCTCGCTACGGAGTCAATGACGCCACTGTCCCTGCGCATCGACTCAAAGAAGAGTGGTGGAAAAAACGTCATCAAGAAAAAGTCAAGCATGGCCGCGCCATGCAGCAGCCCGATCTCGTGCTCCTCGGCGATTCCATCACGCAAGGTTGGGAGGGCCCCGGCAAGGAAGCTCTTGCGAAGAGTTTTGGTTCGAAAAAAATCCTGAACCTCGGCTTTTCCGGCGATCGCACCCAACACGTTTTGTGGCGTCTTTACAATGGTGAATGGGATGGTCTTCAGCCCAAAGTGGTTAGTCTGCTCATCGGCACCAACAACACCGGACACGTCAAGCAGAACCCCGTCGAAACAGCACAGGGCGTTGCCGCCATCGTCGAATTCATTCGCACGCGTTCCCCACAAACCAAAATCATCCTCCACAATGTCTTCCCTCGTGCAGCGAGCAAAGACGATGAGATGCGCCGCCTCAACGATGAAATCAATCGCCTCTGCCAACCTCTCATCGATGACAAAAATGTCTATCTCCTCGACATGGCACCCGCTTTCCTCCAACCCGATGGCACCCTCACCAAAGAAATTATGCCCGACCTTCTTCACCTCAATCCTGCTAGCTACACGCTATGGGCCGATGCCTTGCAAAAGCACATTAAGGACATAGCAAAGTGATGCATTGTCCATGTTCCACCCACGCAGAGCATCAAGAAAATCCGTAGCGGAGGCGTCCCGCCTCCCAGCTAATATCATCAGTCAGAACACGAATCTTCTCAATCGATGAATTCCATCCAACAGCAAATCTTTCGACTCTTAACAGGTGCTAGCATAGTGATTTTGATTGTCAAAGATTCTCCCTATTGGTGGTTTGCCGCCATTCCTTGGCTGATCTTGTGCATTTTCGGAGTCTTGGCGACATTACCGCTTTTTGTGTTAGTAGGGATCAACGCTGGTGGTGCGCAAGCAGATTGGATGAGTGACGAATTCATCATCGGACTTGTTTTCGTGATTCCGACGATCCTTGCCATTGCCATCGCAGAGTGGATACGTGCTCGGAAAAGGAGCATGAACGTGGTAAGCTCCATAGATCATGGAACATCTAATGGCGAAACGTCAGGTGTTGTTCCATGAATCGGTTCATAGGTAAATGATTCATCCTCCAACCATCCCGTAGGGATGAACTGTGAATAGCCGTAGTTTGAGGAACGAAACCTACGGATAGTAATCGCCATATTTTTCCAACTCCGTAGGTGTTGCCCGATGCATATTGGTTTGCTAGATTTCCAAAATGCCAACTTACACGGACATCACATATCATCTTGTTTTCGCCACAAAAAACCGCGAGCGAGTGCTTAACAAAGCAAATCGAGAAGACCTTTTTCGGTTCATTTGGGGGGTGCTAAAAAATCGCTCGTGTCACCTCTATCGTATTGGTGGTGTGGAAGACCATCTGCATATTCTTTTTTCGCTGCACCCGACCCAAGCGTTATCAAACATTGTAAAAGAAATCAAAACGGCAAGTTCAGCGTGGATCATGGCGGACTTTCGTGGTAGCGCGCTGAGACGTCGAGTGATCGAGCGTGAGAGGAAAAGATTAGCTCGCATCGCTGCTGGTCACGAAATTTTGTATGAAACATCGAAATAGACTGATTCCACAGATTTTGGCGGTGCTTTTTTGTCTCTAACAAGTAGCTTCTTGTCACTTTTCTCATTCGGAATATCCTTGTCGCCTAAGGACTGATGTGATTGACTCGCCTCGCTATGGAAAGCCACGAAGTTTTGCGCAATGTTTTTGAAAAAGTCAGCCCCAAGGCGATTGCTTCGGAGTTAGGAATCTCGCTTTCCTTGGTCTATAAGTGGGCGGAGAAGCCGAGCGATGATGGTTCGGGTAGTCGAAATCCCTTGGATCGCTTGGCAAAAATCATGGAGTTGAGCCAAGATGAGGCTGTCGTGGAGTGGCTGTGTCAGCAGGCTGGCGGTTGTTTTTTGCGCAATCCCGATAGCTCGTGCCAGAAGGGTTTTGAGGTTCTACCAGCCACGCATGAGATCATCAGTCAGTTTTCGCAAATGTTGAGTATGATTTCGTTGGCTGCGCTGGATAACTCGATTAGTAGCAAGGAGGCATCGGAAATTCGCGATTCCTGGGATCGACTCAAGAGCTACGCCGAGGGCTTTGTGCGCTGCTGCGAGGAGGGAGATTTCGATCAATTGCGTAAGATTCCGAAACCTTCAGAAGGACCGAAACGGTTGTTGCGCTGAGGATTTTTCATGGATTTTTTCATCGGGTTTGACAAAATAGCCAACTTGGGGGAGTAATACCTTCGTTATGAGAAAACTAACAACAATTGTTGCACTGGCATGGATGATGGTAGGGAGCACAGCTTTGGTAAAGGCTGAAGACACCCCACTCGCTAAGGAAATGAGCTCCATGAATGACGCGTTCAAGGCATTGAGCAAGGAGACTGATCCCGTAAAAGGTGCTGCGCTGGCTCGCGAGGCTGCTGAGGCCACATTGAAGGGTATCTCTCTGACTCCTGATTTCATTCAGGATATGATTCCTGATCCGAAGGAAAAAGCGAAGGCAGTGGCTGATTATCGCAAAATGATGGCGCAAGCGTTTATCGTTTTCTGTGACATCGAGACCGCTTTTATCGATGGTAAAATGGACGATGTGGCGAAGTTGGTGAAAGATGCCAAAGCGCTGAAGAAGGAAGGTCACAACAAATACATCGAGGAAGAGTAAGATCTTTTTCGTGTAGAAAAATTTTAAGCACAGCCTGCGGGTTGTGCTTTTTTGTTTTGGATGGGGAAAATCTTTTACCTTCTGACGTTTCGACATTAAGACTTTCCGACTCGCTGCGAAGCGGCGTCAGCGCTGTGGCGGGTATTTTTGGAGTTTGCGTTGGAGCGAACGTCGATGTAGGCCGAGCATGCGGGCTGCTTCGCTGATGTTGCCTTGGCAATCAGCCAGGACGCGCTGGATGTGTTCCCATTCAACGCGTTCGAGACTGGGTGGTTCCAGATCATGGGCTGGCTCGCTTTCGTGATCTCTGGGGTCTTTTTCCAAAGTGGCGAGTAGCTGGGTGACGTCGGTCGGCTTGATGAGGTAATCGCGAGCACCGAGGCGTACCGCTTCCATGGCGGTAGGGATGCTGCCGTAGCCCGTGAGCAAGATGACTTGCGCGTGAGCGTGTCGAGCTATGATCTCGCGTAAGGCTTCGAGGCCATTCATGTGGGGCATTTTGAGATCGAGAATGACGGCATCGGGAACAAAGGCATCTGCTTGGGTGATGGCCTGGGCACCATCTTCGGCTTCACAAACCTCATGCCCACGCTCACGGATCGCGCGCGCGAGTCGCTGGCGGAATGTGGAATCGTCGTCGGCTAACAGAATTTTCATAATTCTTGATCGTCGCTATTGCGTGAAATGGTGAGATGAGCGCGCGTCCAGCCATCGGAGCTGCGGGTAAGTTGAAAATCTCCGCCGAGGTGCATGGCCAAATTTTTCACAAGGAAAAGCCCGAGCCCCATGCCTTCGCCGGGTTGTTTGGTGGTGAAAAAGGGATCGCTGGCGCGTTCAAGGATATCAGCAGACGGTGCGTTTCCTTGATCTGCTACGGTGATGCTGATGGTGGTATCGGAGAGCTGGGTGTCGAGTTTGATCTCGCGAGTTGTAGGATCTGCTTGGTGGGCATTATTGAGCAGAATGGCAATGGCCTGCGTAACGGAGTCGCGAGGAAGGATGAATTTTTCGCGGATCTGCGGATGTTCAAAAATACGCACGCGTTTCATCAGCGCCTCGGGCAAGGTTTGATGTAGGGTATCGATGATCTCATGCAGGGAGGTAGATCGAGGAAGGTCGCCGAGGCTTTGTGTGTGGCGTTCGTTGAGTCGATCGAGAATGTGGCGGCAGCGCTTTACCTCTTGGGCGATGAGTTGGGCGTCTTCGCGATAAGGGCTGAGTTCAGGTTGTTTTTCGAAGGCAAAAACGAGCTCGGAGCTGGCGAGAGAAATGGTGGCGAGGGGAGAGCCGAGTTCGTGAGCGACGCCTGCAGAGAAGGTGGCAAGTGCGGCGAACTGAGCATTTTTTTCAGCCTTGATGCGAGCCTTTTCGAGTTCAGCGTCCTGTTGGATGAGGATGCGGTGCATGCGCGAGACAAAGGCGGCAATGAAGATGGCGGTGACAATAAAGGCATACAGCATGCCTTGGAGGTGCCACGAGTAGCTGGCACAGCCGCTGGAAATTTCCATATCGCCCATGAGCAGAGGCTTGTGCCAAAAAAAGATCAAGGTGTAGCCTATGATGGTCGTTGCGACGAGCGACCATAAGGCGCGCCGCGACATCGTCATGGCGGCCAAGGCAATGTGCAGGAGGTAGAAAGAGGTGAAGGGGTTGTGACTGCCGCCTGTAAAATAGATGAGTCCGGTGAGAAGGAACACATCGAGCCAAAGTGGTGTGCCGGTGATGGCGAGGTGTGGCTTGCGCAGGAAGAGCAAGTTGGAGACAATCGTGATGGTGATGATGACCAACACGGGGGCCCATGGCACAACGAGGTCATAGGCGCTTTGCCCTACGATGGCGCAGAGAATTTGGCCGATCACAGCCATCCAGCGCATGCGCAAGATCCACTCGGCACTGATGATTTCTCGTTTTTGGAGCAGTTTTCCTCCCATGGCGTTGATGCTGTGGTAGCGATGCCGTTGCGGCAAGGAGAAAAATCTGGTGGGTTCTGTGGCAAATTGCCGCAGGTTAATCGATGCTCAGAAACTTAGCGCGTGAGGGAACTGATCGAGGTGCCGCGGATGAAATCCGGCATCATCAGCAAACTGCGTTGCTGGAGACGGCTGCCTTTGGCCAGTTGTTCGAGTTGTTTCGCGAGGCGTTTGCTGAAGTTGGTTGGGTCGATGTGATAGGTGGAGATGCGCGGGACGAT
>CANHKJ010000136.1 GCA_947460915.1 Verrucomicrobiia bacterium | reverse complement strand
TTGCAAAAAGTACTCTACGCACAAGGCAAACACCGCATATTGATCATTTTGCAAGCGATGGATACGGGTGGTAAGGATGGCTGTGTGAAGCACGTGTTTTCTCGCGTGGACCCCCAAGGAATTAACGTCAAGGCATTCAAAAAACCGAGCGAGGAAGAATTGGCTCATGACTTTCTCTGGCGCGTGCATCCTCATGTGCCGGGAAATGGGCAAATCGCGATTTTCAACCGCAGCCACTACGAGGACATTATTTCTGTGAAGGTCAAGAAGCTTCGACCCGATGAGGTTTGGAAAAAACGCTACCGTCACATCGTGGACTTTGAACGCATGCTGGTGGACGAGGGGACGACTATCGTGAAGTTTTTCCTCCACATCTCGCCCGATGAGCAGAAGTCCCGCTTGTTGTCTCGTTTGCGCCAACCCGAAAAGCATTGGAAGCTCAATCCCGATGACATTCAGGATCGCTCGCAATGGGGAGAATTCATGGCGGCATATGAGGAGATGATCGGACGCACCTCCACCAATCACGCTCCTTGGTATGTCGTACCCGCCAATCGCAAGTGGTATCGCAATCTCGTAGTCGCGCAGATTGTGGTAGAACATCTTCGAGCTCTCAACATGGAATATCCGCAGCCCACTTGGGATCCGGGATCGATTGTGATCGAGTAATTCATGAAGTTCATGCAAATCAGGCGTGACAAGATACTGTTTTTGCGATTACCTCTTTTCTGATCACTTTCTCTTATGAAGCATACCGCCCTTTTGCTGATTTCCATTCTCTCCTCCCTCACGGTAGTGAGTTGCTCACCTGAAAAATCACCGCCGATACCGACATCTCAGGCCGCAGCGTCAATGAAAACCGCTGTTAATGCGGGTTATCGAAATTCGATGCCAAACGGCGCTGTACTGCGTAATCCTGATCTCGGTTTGCCATCCAATTTCAGCAAATCGGGCGGTGTTACGTTCAGTCGCGTATCCGTTCCCGGTCCTTATGTAGCCTTGACTTTTGACGATGGACCACATGCATCAAACACTCCGCGGTTGCTTAATATTCTTCGCGCCCGTAATGTAAAGGCGACGTTTTATGTAATTGGGAAAAACGTCGATCTTTACCCGAATATTGTGCGTCGCACCGTGGCTGAAGGCCACGAAATCGGCAACCATACCTACAATCATCCGAAGCTTTCCTCCTTGGGGCAAGACCGCGTGTTTGCCGAAATTCGCAAATGTGATGATGCCATCATGCGTGCCGCGGGTGTCCGTCCTCGCACCCTGCGCCCCCCCTATGGCGCTCTGACTCAATCCCAGCGCATGAGCATCCACTCGACATTCGGCTACCCTACGATCATGTGGGCCGTCGATCCCCTCGATTGGAAACGTCCAGGCGCCTCGGTGGTGACATCACGCATTGTTAGTGCTACCAGCAATGGCAGCATCATCCTCGCCCATGATCTTCATGCCTCTACCGTAGATGCTATGCCCGCAACGATTGACACGCTGCTTCGCAAAGGCTACAAGTTCGTGACTGTCTCGCAATTGCTCGCCATGGGCGGTAGCGGTAGCGCGTCGATCAATTCTCAGTCATCCTCTTTGGCTCAGGCCCAGGTAGGTGAATAATCAATGCAGTTTTCCGAGCGTTGCTCGGTGCGGATTTTTCTCCCCTATGTTTGGTGAACGATATTTTGCGAATCGGGAGCGGCTCAGTGAAGTCGTGTCTGATATTGTAGCCTTGGCTCGCGAGACGGGAGTCAATGCGACCTCTCGTCTCAATCAAAATGTTCTCGATCAAGGTCTATCAACACCATTTTTGTTCGTCGTTTGCGGTGAGACAAATGCTGGAAAATCCACCTTGCTCAATGCCCTATTCGGCGAGCCAGTCTGCAAGGTGAATTTGCTTCCCGAGACGGACCGCGTGATTTGCTATAAATACGGTCTCGCTCGCAAGGATGTCCAGGTAACCGAAGATTTGTTAGAAAAATATGCGCCCATCAATTTTCTGAAGGACTTTAATTTGGTCGATACTCCGGGCACGAATTCTTTAGAGAAATCACACCAAGCGGTCTCCGCGGGCTTCATGGCGGGCGCGGATTTACTGCTCTTTGTTTTCCCGATCAGCAATCCTTGGGGAGCTGCGACATGGGACTTCCTCTGCCGTCAATCTGAAGAGGTGCTAGAGAAAGTAGTGTTTGTGATTCAACAATGTGATCAGCGCGAGCCCGCTGATATTCGTGTGATTTTGGGTCATTTGCGCGATCTCGCGATGAAGCGTATTGGTCGCGTGCCACCTGTTTTTCCGATCTCTGGGAAAATGGCCTACGAGGGAAAAATATCAATGCCATTTGGTGAGGAGAAGCGTAGGAAAAGTGGTATAGTCGAGTTGGAAGATTTCATTTCCCAAAGCGTTTGCGATTCACCATCACGCCAGAAAATGCTGCAAAACCTGCGTGTAGCCGCCATGGATGTAATGCGGGAAGTCGAGGATAAAATCGAGGATCACTCCCGTCGCATTGATCGGGATGGAAGATTTCTCGAAGACGTGGAGCGCGAGATCGATGGCATGCGAGCCCTAACTTTACACAAGCATGCACAAAGTCTCGGTGGTATTAGTGAAGTATTCCAACACGAAGCCCACGAGGTAGCGCAGAAGCTAGAGGAATGCATGAGCATTGGCAAGAGCTTGGTGCGTGTGGTGACAGGTGAAAATACTGCATTTCTGATGGAGTCGCTGATCCAACAACGCTTACATTATTCGGTGGAAGAGGCATCTAGTCATGATTTTGCGGAGCTCATTCGCGGTTGCTGCAATCATTGGGCATCCCTACAAAATCAAGTTAAACAGGCGATGAGCATCAACATTGAGAGCACCGAGGAAATCGAGCGCCGCTTGAAGGAATCTCAGGTCCGGTTCGTGAATCGCATGGGCCGCGCTTCTACGCAAAGCATCGGCAATCTGCGCGTTCGGGGTGTGCTGGATCTCTCCTTGCGCCAGCGCAATGGTTCACTCAGAGGGTTGATGGTGTTGACCATTCTGCTACTAATCGGTATGGGAGTTTGCGGCGCCCTTGCCGTGCCCTGGGCGCCGTTGATTTTGTTGGTTTTGGCAATGATCAGTGGTGGATTTCTTTGTTGGGTAACGGTGCAAACTGGTCGTGAAATTGTCTCTGAGTATCGTGAGCGATTGCTCAACAGCGGTGATGCGTTTTCAACATCCCTGCGCCATGATTACGAAGAGGGACTGCGCTTGTTTTTCCGTGACTACGCCCTGGGTCTCGAGGAAGTGCGCAAGCATCTCGTCGCCGAAAAACTTTCGCTGCAACCTCGCTTGCAACAATGGAGTGGACTCTTTCTCGCAATCAAGGCGATCGAACAAGAAATCACTTAGGCTGGATGCCCCTCTCGCAGCACGCATACTGCTGCTTTGCATTCGTAAAAACACAGCTTTCTCGTTTTTTGTTGACTGTTAGGGGTTAAACAGTTACCACAAACGCAGTACTATTCTATGAGCTCACAGAAAACAGATCCGATCTCTGGCAAAACTCGCTATCAGAGCAAAATGCGCCTTTATCATCAATCTAGCAAAAATGAAGAAGTGAGTTGGGATGACTGGATCGGCGATAAGATGAAAAGTCCGTCACGTCAGAAATTTGATAAAATTCTCGTCGGTGTGGGCACAGTCATGGTCGGACTTGGTATCCTTGGCGGCGTGGTGGGAGCAATTTATGTGGTTTTAAGCAAAATTTTGCCGATCCTTGTAAAATAGTCACTGATGCTTTGACATTTTACCTACTTTCCCCTAGTTTTTGCGCCCCGCACAAAACCAGGCGGGATCAATACTCATGGGCAAGAGCCTCTTTCAAAAAGTTTGGGATTCACACACGGTAGGAACGCTGGCTGATGGCCGGACGCAATTGTTTATTGGCACTCATTTGATCCATGAGGTAACCTCGCCGCAGGCCTTTGGCATGCTTCGCGATCTCGGTCTCACGGTTAAATACCCGAGCCGCACTTTTGCCACCGTGGACCACATCGTGCCCACCATCAATCAAGATGCGCCACAAGATCCGCTCGCTGCGGAAATGATGCAGGCTTTACAAAAAAACTGCGATGATTTTGGCGTGACCTATTTCGATCTGCGTTCCGGCAAACAAGGCATCGTTCACGTTGTCGGGCCAGAGCAGGGGATCACTCAACCTGGGACGACGATTGCCTGTGGTGACTCACACACTGCCACACACGGCGCTTTCGGTGCCATCGCTTTTGGCATCGGCACCACACAAGTGCGCGACGTTCTCGCCACCCAGACCATGGCATTGGAGCCACTCAAAGTTCGCCGCATTGAAGTTAATGGTAATCTCCGTCCTGGAGTCTATGCTAAGGACGTGATTCTCCACATCATCCGCTTGCTCGGAGCCAAAGGCGGCATCGGTTTTGCCTACGAATATGCGGGCGATGTCTTCGATCGCATGTCGATGGAAGAGCGCATGACTGTCTGCAACATGTCCATCGAGGGCGGTGCTCGCTGTGGATATGTCAATCCCGATGCGAAAACCGTCGCCTATCTGAACGGCCGCCCATACGTGGACATGAGCAATTTCGAAGCTACCGCTACGCGCTGGTTGTCCTTCGCGTCTGATGCGGATGCCGTCTATGATGACGTTGTCAAAATCGCGGCAGAAGACATCGAGCCGACAGTGACCTGGGGCATTTCTCCTGACCATGGCGTCGCGATTTCCGAACTCATTCCTGATCCCGCAAACGCTACTTCGGAGATTGAAAAACAATCTATCGATGAAGCTCTCGCATACATGAAATTGCCAGCGGGCACACCCATCAAAGGGGTGAAAATTGACGTCGCCTTCCTTGGCTCCTGCACCAATGGACGCTTGTCTGACTTCCGTGAAGCAGCAAAATATCTCAAAGGTCACAAGGTGGCTGCTGGTGTTCACGCCATCGCCGTTCCCGGCTCACAGATCGTAGCGATTCAGTGTGAAAAAGAAGGCCTCGATCAAGTTTTCCGCGATGCCGGCTTTGAGTGGCGTGCTGCGGGTTGCTCGATGTGCTTGGCGATGAATCCTGATAAATTGATCGGTGATCAACTCTGTGCCTCATCTTCCAACCGTAATTTCAAAGGTCGCCAAGGCAGCTCCACGGGTCGCACCGTGCTGATGTCTCCTGTCATGGTTGTCGCTGCTGCGATCAAAGGTCACATCGCCGACGCGCGTGAGTTGTTCGACTTCGCTTGATCCACTGGAATCTGCATATCCTTTTATAATCTAACAGAAAAAATTTATGGCTTTAGAAAAAGTAAAACAAGTGAGCGGTCGTGGCGTATTTGTGCCCGGTGCTGATATTGATACCGATCGCATCATTCCCGCCCGTTTCATGAAATGCGTGACCTTTGATGGTCTCGGTGAATTTGCCTTCTATGACGTGCGCTTCGATACCGAAGGCAATCGCACCAATCACCCACTCAACGAGGAACGTTTTGCTGGCGCAAACATTCTCATCGCTGGCATGAACTTCGGTTGCGGTTCTTCCCGTGAGCACGCTCCACAATCGCTCCGCAAATATGGCTTCGATGCCGTCATCGCAGAGTCTTTTGCCGAGATCTTCAATGGCAACTGCACAACTCTCGCCATGCCTTGCGTCGTTGCTTCTGCTGCCGATGTTGCTGCCTTGCGCGCTGCTGTAGAAGCTGATCCACAGATCCAGATCACGATTGACCTTGAGACGCAAAAAGTTACGACTTCCGCTGGCCATAGCATCTCGATCACACTTCCCGAGTCCGCGCGCGATGCTCTTACCGCTGGCCGCTGGGACCCCATTCAGGAGTTGATCGACAACAATGCCCAGATCGAAGAACGCGCTAAGGCGCTTGGCTACGTAGCTTGATTCTTTTGACCTGAGGCTATGATTCCGCGCAAATGCACTGACCGCGTCATTGCTCCGTCGCTTCTCGCGGCGGACTTTGGTCGCATCAAGGAAGAAACCTGCCGAGCCATTCATGCGGGTGCTGATTGGATGCACCTTGATGTGATGGACGGTCATTTCGTGGACAACATTTCCTTTGGTCCCGCAGTGGTGCAGGCTGTGCATGAGAGCAACGACATTTTTCTCGATGTGCATCTGATGATTTCTCGCCCCGATCACTACTTGCCACGTTTTGTTGCCGCAGGTGCAGATTTGATCACCGTCCATGTCGAGGCGGATCACGATGTGCTCTCGACTTTACGTGCGATTCGTGCCGCTGGTTGCCAAGCTGGACTCGCGCTGAATCCTGCCACACCGATGATCGAGGTGGAACCCTTTCTCGGCGAAATCGACCTGCTGCTATGCATGACAGTGGTTCCAGGGTTCGGCGGTCAGGCCTTCATGGATGAAGTACTGCCGAAAATCGAAACTGCGGCTCAATGGCGCGAAGAAAAAGGCCTCAAGTATCACATTGAAGTGGACGGCGGCATTGGTCTAGCCACCGCAGCCAAAGCCACCAAAGCTGGTGCCAATGTCCTCGTCGCTGGTTCCTCGACCTTCTCTGCCCCCGACATGGCTGCTGCGATCGCAGCGCTGCGCGAGGCGTAGAGATGAAATTTTCTTGATTGTTTTTCTACGGTGTAACACTAGGCTGGAGGCATGAAAATTGTTCTGTGCCTCCTCTGTGCTAGCCTTGTGAGCTTTGCAACGGTCATCGATGTGGTGCAGATTTATCAGCCGATCAGTTTGCATGGCTCTGATGTGGACGATGAGGTGGATGATATGGGCGAATCCTTGCAGGCCTCGATACTGTCTCGCCCCATGGCATTGACTGGTGGATTTCCTGAGGTGCTCGTCGAGTCGATTGCCATGCCCCATGCTCTACCCACCAATAACGAAAACTACAAAATCCAAGAGGTGAACTTGGTAGTCATTTGTGGTCTTAAGATCGACGCCGAGATGGATGATGAGGAGATGTTGCTTGTTGAGATCAACATTGCAAATCTGGTCATTCCTGGAGAGGTTGACATGACGGCGCGTCAAGTATTGCGCCTCGTCTCGGGTTCGATTAAAAAGACGTTAGGCGAATATAACGCGATGCAAAAAGAGGACCTACGCGTTCAAATTCGGGTAGTGGGCACCAACGACAACAACCACGCGTTGCAGGATTTGGGTATCAAATACATCATCAAGGGCAAGGCGGAGTAATTTTTTTTGCACCAATCCTATCTTGGGAATTGCCAAGGTATTCCAATCGTGCTTGTATCGCGCAGCATAGTAACCACCTTATGAGTCCTAAAACACCTACCGATCCCCGAAAATTTAAGCGTGCCATTCTCAAACTCAGCGGAGAAGCCCTTCGCGAAATCGGTAGTCGGGATAACATTTCACCAGAGATCGTGGACCGCATCGCCAGTGAAATCTGTGCCTCGCTCAAGGATGGTCTGCAACTCGGCGTGGTAGTGGGCGGCGGAAATTTCTGGCGTGGTGCTGCTGCTAGCGCCCGTGGCATGGATCGTGCCACCGCCGACTATGTGGGCATGCTTGCCACAGTCATGAATGCTTTGGCTTTGCAAAGTGCCCTCGAAGATGAAGGCGTGACCTGCGTGGTCATGTCTGCGATTGAGATGAAAAACGTCGCTGAGACATTCATCCGCCGCCGTGCGGAAAAATACCTCGGAGAAGGTAAAGTGGTCATTTTTGCCGCTGGCACAGGCAGTCCATTCTTCTCGACGGATACCACTGCCGCCCTGCGCGCGAGCGAGATGGGTGCACAGGTGATTTTCAAAGCCACCATGGTCGATGGTGTTTACGATAGCGATCCCAAGAAAAATCCAGATGCCAAGCGCTACGAGACTGTCAGTTTCCAAGAGTGCAT
>CANHKJ010000135.1 GCA_947460915.1 Verrucomicrobiia bacterium | reverse complement strand
TGCCGCTTGCTCGAAACGGCGTATGCGAATCATCGTGGTGAGCAATTCGATCTTTTTCTCTACCGTAAGCGCACGATTAATCGGCGATGTGGCGAAGTCCAAACGATTGAAACTAGAGGCAGCAAATGACATAACAGTGTGATGGGAAAATGAAGAATTCAGATCAGCTCAGAGGCTGGCACGCGAACCGAGAATTTAGGGAAAAGAGGGCGAAGCGCAAGGAGAAATATCGCGGCGAACACAACATTCGATGCGCAAGAATTGCGTAAGAAAACCCACGTGGGACCCAAGCCCACAGGACCTGTCCACTGGGCCTGCACGAAGCCTTCCCAACTGCGTGCGTAAAATTCTGGCAGCGTGAAAAACGAAATCACATTGGTGACAAAATAAAACAACACCGCAGCCATCAGGCTACCGAGTAACCCTCGCAGCCATGACGCTTCGCGCTGCATCCACGGAACCAATACCAACATCGAGGCCAAGCCTGCTACGATCCCAAGATGATCCCATGTCAACAGCGGGTATCCATAAAAGGCATTCAGCAGTGGGTCCGTCACCACCCAAGCCGCCAGAGGAAACAACCACCGACCACGCCCCGGCAAAAATGCAAAACTCAAGAGAAACAATGCGGGTAGTGGAGACAAAGCCCATCCCTGCCAAGCTCCGATTACCCGGAACAGAACCAATACCACAAAAAGACCTACGAAGGGAAACCAACGACGCATGAGCACTCAATGCCATAGAATCGGCATCAATGCGAGCGAAATTTCATCATTTCCTTTTCCCTTCACGTCATGATATACTACTACCATGACTTGGGACACCCTCATACAAAAAGCCTGGATTACCCGCGCGAACGCCTATGCTCCCTACTCTCAATTCCAGGTAGGAGCCGCCATCGAATCAGAATCGGGGAATGTCTACGGCGGATGCAATGTCGAAAACCTCTCCTTTGGGCTGACCAATTGCGCTGAACGCGTAGCCATCGTTGCAGCGGTAGCAGCAGGAGAAAAAAACATCACCCGCGTCGTCGTAGTCGCCGATACAGATACCCCAGTCTCACCCTGCGGGGCCTGCCGCCAAGTAATGGCAGAGTTTGGCGTGAAAGAAATCCTCCTCTGCAATAGGACTGAGCAAATTCTTTTCACCCTTGATGAACTGCTTCCACGGAGCAGCGCTGGCATTCTCAATCGATAAAATGTTCCACGTGGAACAATCGAACGCAAATTAGCAGTGGCACGCCTGCCCAGATCGTGTTATACCCTGCGTCCACTCACTCTATGTTTGTTTACCCAAAAGACTACGATGTCCTCGTCATCGGCGCAGGCCATGCCGGAATCGAAGCCGCTTTGGCAGCCGCACGCCTCGGCTGTCAAGTTGCCATGCTCACCCAGAATCTCGATACCATCGGACAGATGAGTTGCAACCCCGCCATCGGCGGCCTCGCCAAAGGCCACATGGTTCGAGAAATCGACGCCCTCGGCGGAGCGATGGCACTCAATACCGATGCCACCGCCATCCAATGGCGCATGCTCAATGCCAGCAAAGGCCCCAGCGCTCGCGCCCCACGTGCTCAGTGCGACAAGAAAGCCTACCAGTTCCGCATGAAATGGTTGCTGGAAAACACCCCGAACTTGGAACTTCACCAAGGCAACGTAGGATCTCTGCTCGTCGAAAACGACCAAATCACCGGCATCACCACCAGCCTCGGCATGCAGTTTCGCGCCAAGTCCGTGATCCTCAGCGCAGGAACCTTCATGCGTGGCCTCATGCACGTTGGCCTCAAAAATGAAAAAGGTGGGCGCATGGGAGATGCTAGCTCTACCGTAAGCGATAGCCTCAAGGATCTCGGCTTCACCGTCGAACGCTTCAAAACGGGCACTCCATGCCGACTCAATGGCCGCTCTCTCGATCTCGATCGTTGCGAAGTGCAGGGTGGAGACAGCCCCATTCCCCACTTCAGTTACCTCTACGATACCATTGGTCGCCAGGAAAACGACATCTTTACCCTCAATCCTTGGGCAGACAAAATGTTCCACGTGGAACAAATGCCCTGTTTCATGACCTACACCAATCCATCCACCCACGAAATCATTCGCGGTAACCTGGATCAATCACCAATGTATTGCGGCATCATTGAAGGTGTTGGACCTCGCTATTGCCCATCGATCGAGGATAAAGTCGTTCGTTTTGCCGAAAAGGAACGCCACCAAATCTACCTCGAACCTGAGGGTCGACATACCGGCGAGTTCTATGTCAACGGCGTTTCCACCTCTCTTCCCTATGCAGTGCAGCTCGCGTTTCTGCGCACCATTCCTGGACTCGAACGCTGCGAAATCATGCGTCCAGGTTATGCCGTGGAATACGACTACTGTCCGCCCACCCAGCTCTACCCGACTTTAGAGACCAAGAAAGTCTCAGGTTTGTATTTTGCCGGACAAATCAACGGCACCTCTGGCTATGAAGAAGCAGCAGGGCAGGGGCTCATCGCCGGAACCAATGCCGCCCTGAAAGTCCTCGGTCAACCCGCCTTTGTGCTCGGACGCAATGAAGCCTACCTTGGTGTGATGATTGATGACCTAGTCACCCGTGGCTGCACCGAACCATACCGCATGTTCACCAGTCGTGCGGAATATCGTCTGCTGCTCCGCCAAGACAATGCCGACCTCCGCCTAACGCCACTCGCCGCGAAAATCGGCCTTGTTACGCAAGAACGCATCACGCGCACGGAAGAAAAAATCCGCCAACTCGACGATGCCCTATCCTGGATTCCCAAAACCAGCCACGAGGGGGTCAAGCTCGATCTCTGGTTCCGTCGACTCGAAAACACCTGGCAACAGCTCCCCGAAGACTGGCTGAAACGCTACCCTCAAGACCTCTGGCCAATCATCGAAACCGAGGTTAAATATGCGGGTCACCTTGATCGACAGCAGGTGCAGATCGACCGCATGCAGCGCCAAGAGTCCAAAGTCATTCCAAGTTGGGTCGATTACGCAACCATTCACGGCATGAAAGCCGAGGCAAAATCTCGACTAGAACAAATCAAACCACTGACCCTAGGCCAAGCAGCACGCATCAGCGGGCTCACCCCTGCGGACATCGCGCTTCTCGCCATTTGGATTGAAAAGCGTGAGCAACAAGCCAGTGCTGATTCCCTCTAATCATTTCTCCTTGCCATCCATCACTTTTTTCGCTAGTGTATAAATGGATATAGAAACAACCGTATCCGCACAAAACACCATGAAAAACACCATCGCATTGATCCTGCTGTCAGTCTGTACCCTGACTTATGGCCAAACCCAAACCGCAACTGCACGCAAACCCGTGACCATCACGGATCTCTACGCGCAAAGCATCCACGCCATGAACGAAGGCGACGTCACCAAGGCGGAGCAAAACCTGCGTGCCATCCTCAAAGTCCAACCTCAGCATCCACAAGCGCGCTATCAACTCAGTCAACTTACACTCAATCGCGAAAAATTTGCCGCGCGGGCTCGTCAACTGAAAATGGAGCGCACCAAGATTGCATCAGTAGACTTTTCAGGAGCAACTGTCGATGAATGCCTCGATACTCTTACTACCCTTATCGGTGATGCTTCGGAAAAATCATTTTCGCCAAACTTCGTGATCAGCGACAAAAACAAAAAGCTCGAGAGCAAAACCATTACCCTCAGGCTAGACAACGTTCCTGCATCACAAATCCTCAACTACATCGCCAGCAATGCTGAGTGCAGTGTGCGCTACGAAGAGCATGCCATCACTGTTTCTGCACGATAATATCCTTCATGCCCGAGCGCATCATCATCACAGGCGGTAACGGATCACTTGCAAGGTCTGTTGCCGCTTTTTTCGCAGAATCCGCTTATGCACCGCATATTCTAGCTCCATCACGAAAGGAATTGGATGTCACCAATTTTGCTCAAGTAAAAGAATATTTCCGCATACATCCTTGTGATCTCCTCATCGCCATGGCAGGCGCCTGCGACGACGAACTGCTTCTCAAAACGACAGAACAACAGTGGGACTCGCTCATCCAAAGCAATCTCACCGGTGCCGCTCTTTGCGCGCAACAAGCGTCACGCGCCATGCTCAAGCAGCGCAGGGGACACATCGTCTTCATCTCCAGCTACGCCGCTCTGCATCCCAGCTACGGACAAGTTGCCTACGCCAGTGCCAAAGCCGGATTGATCGGACTTAGCAAATCACTTGCTCAAGAACTTGGCCCCGCCAACGTCCGCGTCAATGTCCTCATCCCTGGTTATCTCGAGAATCGCATGACCGCATCACTTTCCAGCAGTCGTAAGGAAGAAGTCAAAAGTCTCCATTGCCTCCAGCGCTTCAACACCGATTCCGAGGTCTGCGCATTTCTCGAAACCTTACATTTCCGCTTGCCACACACATCAGGGCAAATCTTTAACCTCGACAGTCGCATTCTTTAATCTACACTCCAAGCCGATGAAAAAACTGTCTCTTCTTGCTTTGATCCTTGCCTCGATCACTTTCCTTTCTTCCTGTAGTCTCGCACAAAGTGCCGCAACTACCGTCGGTAGAACCTTGCAAAGTGTTGGTCGCGCCGCACTCTGATCCAATTAACAGTACAAAACTTCGCGTCCGTTTTCGCAAACCTCGATGCGGATCATGCGATCATTTTCATCAAAAAGCTCAGGGAACAAATCGCCCCATTCGGCCAGCATCACACCACGCTGATCTAAAAAGTCATCCCAACCCATTGCCAAGACCTCAGCGCTTGATTTGAGCCGATAGAGATCAAAGTGAAACAAAGGCAAGCGACCACCGTGATATTCTTGCACTAACGAAAAAGTAGGACTTGTCACTTCGCCACGAAATCCCAAGCCGCGAGCAACGCCTTTTGTTAGATGAGTTTTTCCAGCACCGAGCGGACCAACCAGCGCGATAACCATCGGCTCAGTCATTTCTTGGCCAAGTTGCTCGCCCAGTTTTTCCATCGCCTCCACTGATTCTATGCTCCATGTGCGCGCTTCCATCATCGTCGCCGAGACGTTAACACAGATGCCAGGCACGACGCCACAAAATGCCTAAAATATTTTTTCAAAAAAAACTTGCCACAGACCCTAGTTTGTGGTGAAGTTCGCGCCCCGCTCGCAAGAGCATAACCTTCTTTATATCATGGGCTACGCAGTCATCAAAACAGGCGGTAAACAATACCGCGTTCAACAAGGCGACAAAATCGATGTGGAAAAACTTGCACTCGAAGTTGGCAGCGAAACTACTTTTGACGTTCTCCTCATTGGTGAAGGTTCTTCCGTAACCATCGGTCAACCACTCGTTGCTGGCGCTAGCGTCACAGCAAAAGTAGTGGAGCAACACCGCGGAGAAAAAGGCGTCGCCTTCAAATTCAAGCGCCGCAAAGGCTTCCACAAGAAAATCGGTTTCCGCCGTCATTTGACCAAGCTGGAAATCACTGGTATTTCCGCATAATTTCAACCACCCAACTTACTACTCGTTATGGCCCATAAGAAAGGACAAGGATCTGTCAAAAACGGACGCGACTCACGCAGCAAACGTCTTGGCGTGAAAAAATTCGGTAGCCAAGCAGTTATCGCTGGCAACATCATCATTCGCCAACGCGGCACACGCTGGACTCCTGGCGTAAATGTTGGCATGGGCAAAGACCACACTCTCTTCGCTCTCAGCGATGGCAAAGTGCTCTTTGACAAAAACGGCACACGTGTGAACGTGGTTGCTGCTGCTGCTAACTAATTCGAAAACATCACTGTTTTCTCAAACCGCCCGCTTCACCTGAAGTCGGCGGTTTTTTCTTGTCGGGATCGATTGCATCCACCGCGTCATCGATAAATCAACACATTGCCAGCATTCACCCATACGGAGTCCACGAGGCCAATCCCTGTGCGATCTAGGCTAAAGTGTCCCCTTGACTCTCTCGAGCATGCACAGGCCCCAGACATGTGTCTCAAAAGAAAGCACGATGTTTCATGGATAACGATTTTTCCAAAATAATGATGAGTCAGGTCATTGCGAAATTATCCACATCCTTTAAGAATAGTTTTTAAAATATGTACAATAAATCATCATCATCTAGATGTGAATAAGTCGCCAAAATCGCCGTTCCACACTTTCCTGATCAGGGTTCCACAGGAAGAATAACCTGTGAAACAACTCGGTGCATCTTCAGGGCAATGTCGACATCAGTATTGCGTCCAAAGTTATCACAGCTGATTCCACAAGTTATCCCCAAAGAATGTTCAGTTCTTCACAGCGCAAATGAAGTTGCAAGCATCGATAACAACATCAGGTTGCAGGCATGGTTCATTGCGTGTACGGTTCGTCATGATGCATACGATTTTTGTCTACGGCACCTTACGGCAAAATGCCTCAAACGCATGGCGTATGAATGGAGCTCGTTACTTGGGCGACGGTCAGGTGGCAGCAAAGCTTTACCGCATCAGCTGGTACCCTGCTTTGCGGCTCGATCCATCGAATAATCATTGGGTGCATGGCTCACTTTATGAAATGGACGATGTCTTATTGGCCGAGCTCGATGTCTTTGAGGGTGTAGAATACCAGCGTGTATCAGTGGACGTAAAAACGACAGCAGGACTAGTGACCGCCATGCTTTGGGAGTTCTTGATCACGCCCGACGCGCAAGCCCAGATACCCTGTGGTGATTGGTTGCACTATCTCGCAGAAAATCCTTGAATCAATTATCGCGTCAAGATCTCCGAACACTTTTGCACGGCGTAAATACTGCCACAATCCTACACTCTTCCGCTTGCCTTTCTCGACAATCTACTCTTAATTACCCGCCGCTTTCCGAAACCATGGCACTCATTGTTCAAAAATATGGCGGCACATCCGTCGGTTCCCTTGATCGCATTCGCAACGTGGCCGCGCGTCTCAAACGCACGCGCGATGAAGGAAACAAAGTCGTAGCCGTGGTTTCAGCCATGTCAGGAGTTACAGATGGTCTGTTGAAGATGGCTCATGAACTCACGCCAAATCCTTCGGAACGCGAGCTCGATGTATTGGTTTCTACAGGCGAGCAACAATCGATCGCACTCGTCGCCATGGCTTTACAGGACATCGGTGTGCCGTCTGCTTCGATCACAGGACGCCAAGCTGGCATTTTTACGACTGGATCTCACACCCGCGGTCGCATTCTTGAGATGGATCCGACCTTGATGAATGAGTTGCTGGCAGAAGACAAAACACTCGTCGTCGCCGGATTTCAAGGAGTCACTCCATCTGGGATGATTCATACGCTCGGTCGTGGTGGTTCAGACCTTACAGCGATCGCCATTGCCGCTTCCATCAAAGCCGACGTCTGTCAGATCCTTACCGACGTCGATGGCGTATACACTTGCGATCCACGCATCGTAAAAAATGCTCGCAAGCTTCCCGAAATCTCGTACGACGAGATGTTAGAAATGGCATCATCAGGATCGAAGGTGATGCAATCCCGCTCAGTCGAATTTGCCAAAAAATACGGCGTCGTTTTTGAAGTACGCTCCAGCCTTAACAATAACCCAGGAACTCTTGTTTTAGAAGAACATCCCGCTATGGAAAACGTTGTCATTCGTGGAATCAGTATTGAGCGTTCACAAGCTCGCGTCACCGTCACAGGAATCCCCGATGCTCCAGGGATGTCGGGAGCCATTCTCGGCGCGCTCGGCGATGCCGAAATCAATCTCGACATGATCATCTCGAACATCGCTAACGATGGCTATGCACGCCATTCGTTCACGATGCATTCCAATGATCTTGGTAAGGCTCAAGCTGCTCTGAAACCAGTTCTAGAAAAACTGAGTTCTTCAGCAAAAATCGAAACGGAAGGTGGCATTGCCAAACTATCCGCCGTCGGCATCGGCATGCGTTCTCACTCGGGTGTGGCCGCGACCATGTTCAAGGCTTTGGGTGATGCA
>CANHKJ010000134.1 GCA_947460915.1 Verrucomicrobiia bacterium | reverse complement strand
TGATGACGATTATGTTCGGTTTTTCTGCTGCCTGCAAAGTAGCCGCTGATAGCAAAGCAAAAAGAAAATAGAGCGATTTCATGGGGTTTGCGGGCACCAACAAGTGCAGCACCACCATGCAGAAAAAAGGAATATTGGCAATAAAATCTAGTAATCCCGGGCGCTTGATGATGTGGTTTATGCAAACAAAGCAGCCACAGAAAATCTCCGTGGCTGCTGATAGCGCAAAAGAGATTCAAAAAATTAGAATTCTAAAGACGCTCCGATGTAGAAGTTGCGACCGTTGGCAGGATCGATTCCATCGGCGCGGACGCGGGAGTAGTAGTCTTCATCGAACAAGTTGTTCACGCCCGCGAGCAAGCGCAGGTTTTCGTGAATCTTGTATTCGGCAGTGAGGTCCCAGACGTAGTAGGCGGGCACAGCGAAGTTTGCGGTGTTGCCGTCATCGGCGAAATGATCGTCCACCCAGGTGCTGCTGAGTGTGACTTTCCCTTTCTCGCCGTGGCTGTAGGTGAGGCCGCTGCGAATGATGAAGTCGGCAGCATACTGCGGCTGATTGCCATCACGTGGGCCTTTGGTGAACTCGGCATCCATCACGGTGGCGTTGAAGAACCATTCGAGTGTGTTCTCCGCTTTAGCCCCCGTGTAAAGGGTGAGCAGATCGATGCTGGTCGATACATCAATGCCTTTGTGCACACTGTCGCCCACGTTTTCTAACGAATTGCCGACGGTGCCGATCTGGTCTTTGAATTCCAGGATGAAGGCACTGGTATCGATGGACAACCAATCGGTGGGATGAGTGCGATAGCCGATCTCATACTCTAACGATTTTCCTTCTTCGAGGTCATCGTTGACGACGGTCAGGCCGCCTGTGGGTACAGCTTCGGTAAAGATCGCTGGGCGATAGCTTTGGGAAATGTTTCCATAAAACGCTGAACCGGGGGCGATTTCGTATTCGAGACTCAGACCGCCGAGCACGACGGTGGCTTGGTCATCTTTGTCGCCGAGTGGGGTGCCTGCGCCGGTTTTGTCGACGTTGACTTTTTCCTGCACTTCTTGCCATGAGTTCTCGACGCGGATGCCGGGAGTGATCGAGAATTTTCCGAAGCGGAAGCGGTTTTCAATAAATACGGGGGCGTAGAACACTTCGCGTTCGGAGTAGTTGCGCAGAGCACCGCTGTGAGCATTGGCGGTCGCGCCGCGGTAGTCTTTGCGCGGTGAATCGGAATGATAGAGCTGCACGCCGCTGCTGAAGGTGTGGGCATTTTCTCCACCCCAATTGACGCGATAACGTGCATCGAAGCCCAGTGTTTGGAAATTTTGATCTTCGATGGTGTTGCTCGTGGAGCCAGGGCCTACAGGAAAGGCGCCAAAGCCCCCACCGCGTTGGCGCTCGCTGTAGCGGGTGTAGTCGGACCACCATAGGCTGGCGGTGAAAAACGATTCGGGTGTCGGCTCCATTTCATAGGTCAAGGTCGCGGAGTCGCGCTCGATGGTCATGTTGTCATGAAGGCGCGTGGCTTTTCTGCTTCCGGCGAGAAAATCCGCACGCGTCAAGCCTCCGGGCTCGCCGTGAGTTTCTTCGTAGGTATCGACCGAGAAAATCAAGTTGCCGCCATTGTCGAGCGAATACACCAGCTTGATCGAGCCGTTGTTGAGATCGTAATCACTGTTGGCGCTGCGGAATCCATCGGACTGACGATGGTTGAAATAGGTGTAGTAGCCCAGCTTGCCGACCGTGCCATCGGCGGAAGTGAAGGTCGAATACAGATCATCGCTGCCGACCACGTGTTGGCTGCGCAGAGAAAATTCCTTATCGGTGCGCGGGCGGTGCGTGATGTAGTTCAGCGAGCCGCCAGGCTGCGGGCCATATTGCAGCGAGGCTCCACCGTGGAGGAACTCGATGCGATCCACCGTATCGAGCGGCGGTGTGTAGTAGGCCTCGGGGTAGCCGAATTGATCCGCATGGATCGGCAGACCGTCGCGCAGCATTTGGGTGAATTGGGCACGATGTGGATTCAGACCACGATAGCCAATGCTGACCAAGGGCGTGGCTTCCTCACTGAGCAACAAACTCGGCGTCTGGTTCAAAGCTTGACGGTAATTGTTGCCAACGATGCGCGGTTGCTTATCGAAATCGAGCACCGCTGTTTTTTTACCGGCAAAAATCGAAGTACCCGTGATGGCAGGGAGCCAAGCATCCTGAATGCTTTCATCGGCCTCTGATTCGGCTGTGACAACGACGGCGTCGAGATTTTCCGTGGCCTGAGGCGCGTTATTTTCCTGAGCGTGCAGCAAAGCCGCACCAAAAGTAAGGGGGAGGACGATGGGATAAAGGAGCAAATGATTTCGCATGGCGGAGCTGTTATTGAGATTCAATCTCAATAAGGCAAGAAAAAAGTGATGAAAAAGAGAAAAATGTAGAGATTTCGTGGGCGTCGCTCGAACTGATCCGAGAACTTCCGATGGGAATTTCGCATGAAAACGTCGTTCTATCACGCGCAAAACACCTCGCTCAAAACTGTCATGCCTTTCCGCTGATCGGCAATCGCGTAAGGCGATGACTTTTACGAGACAGAGGGCAGCATGATTTTTCCTTGCAATATCAGTTAAAAGCCTGTTTTTTCAATTTGTCAAATCAGTGTGTGAAATATACCACAGCGTGATCCTCCTAATATATACTGTTCGGCTAAGAAAATGGGAAAAACGACAACAACACCAAGAGACCGCTTGTGTAACCTGCTCTGGTGGGTCGCATGGAGCATCGCCTTCGTCGCATCGATTCTACCCTTCGCTGCACATCATACACGACGGATAGAGGAACTGATCGAGCCCTTCCGTTTCGCAGGAATGCTCCTTCCTGCTCATCTACTCATGCTGAGATGGTTTGGCGAGCTGGCACCTTGGGTTCCAGGCTGCCTTATCACTGCTTTGCTCGTGTCGTTTTGGAGACCCGCATTCCGGAAGGAGCTATTTGGTGCAGCAATCGTTCTCGCAGCCGTATTCTTCGCCTTGTATGCGAGCTATTGCATCTTGCTACTCTCCCAACTACTTCCGGATCTGGCAGCGCAGCGGCAGCTAAGACAGCCTGCCGAACAGGCCGTGGATGGCAACCCACACTAGCCCTTTTGTTCTCGATGATCTCACGTAATTCCAATGAAATAAGGGACAGCCACATTATGTGGACACATTATGTGGATACTCATCGTTCTGCTAAGAAACATCCGGTGCCGCGCGTTCACATATTATGAAATATCTCAGCCTCGTGATTGCCGCATTAGCTACCGTTGCTTGCAGGGACACCGGTAGCGAAGAGCCTAGGGGCGACGAGTCCCATGAAAGTACATTCGATCAGTATGATCAGATTCTAGTCGAGGTCTGCGCTACTCCGGCAACTGATAGAGCTGAATATATGATTGATGTGCGCAACTACGGTCACGGGAAAGTAACTTTCTGGCGAGAGGTTACGCAGCAGTGGTGCCTAATTGAAGATTCAATCAGCCCAGCCAAGGGTTGGCATGAAGAAACGACTTCAAATCATGCCGTTGGATCATTTGATCTGGAGCCTGAGCAAGAGTTCCAGATGACAGCAATCCCAGCAGCCAGATCAGGAGTAATCTTGCGGTTTGGGGTTGTATTTATGTGTCAGGACCAAGACGAGTTCCGGAAACTCGTAGTTTGGAGTAATCCTGTGAATCCCGAGTCCGCGCCATGGAACCAGAAGACAGAACAAGCTGACACTGGGCAACCCGCTAACCGCCCTGAGTCAAAGCCGGACGGTAGCGACAAACCTCAACCTGAAGCGGAGGGGCGCTCCCGGTAGCGGGTTGCCAAGCCAATACGTTAGTCGCAAAAAATGAAAACCATTCTATTGTCAATAATCTTACTTTGCGTCTGTGGTCTCGCAGACGAAGAGAGCAATCGCCTCTCGTCTAAGGAAATCAAACAGGACCTGAAAATCGAAGCCCTCCATTTGGATATTTATCTTGTCGTTCTTCCAACTACCAACCGAATTGCAAAAGGCGACGACGTGGACTTGAACGTATACGTCGTCAACGACAGTTCGCAGGCGATTGATTGCCCGCCATCAACCGATATTGACCATGATGGATATTCAGATACGCCTAGAACCCTTTTCCCGAGGTGTTTCCGATTTAATGGACAAGAACTCGAGAGTTTTGGAGATGGACACGAAGCGCGTCTTCTCACGGATATGGGACAGTCAAGAATCGGCCGGAATATGTCGAAGCACTATAAGTTCAAATGGAAGTGCTCATCTGAAAATTTTGATGTGATCACTCTGGATGTTGAGCTCTTTATAGCAGGCAAGCTTCGCAGGGGAACCGTGACTTTTCTCCCAAAACGCCAACAAGTCGGCGCTGGGCAACCTGCTACCCGCCCCGAGTCGAAGTCAGAGGGTAGCGACAAACTTCAACCAAAAGCGGAGGGGAGCTCCCGGTAGCGGTTAAAAGGCCTTTGACGGCAGCCAAATAACATGATCACGAATCCAAATTACGGTCTTCGAATGATGGTGGTATTCTCAATGATCACAACGAGTTTCGTTGATGGCATTGAGTGGTATAAAGATGCTTCAATCACTTACATTGAAGAAGACAGCTACTTAAAGTCCGTCAAGGAGTGGCATTCTGACGAGTATCTGCGTGCAAAAGGAGTAATCAACATGAAGTATTATGTCGACTCGGCTATGGTTGATGCTCTACCTGACCGAATCAAGAAGCTCAAAATTGGCATGAGCGAGGATGATGTGCAAAATCAGTTATCCGAAGGATTTTTCTATGCGTGGGCATTGAATACAGCCTCCCAAGGCATGACCCCCATACCGGAAGGAACAAAACCAAAAGAAATTACATTCCAATACAAATTGACCGAGATCAATCAACAACGATCAGCCCAGCGAAGTCGTTTTGATCTCCTCATTCACTGGAAATACAATTATAACAAGGATGGCTTTACGATGACTTATTTAGATGCAAAACTAATCCAACCGCGAAAAGGCTAAGAATCAAGGCACATCCAACGTAATGGATAGCATTTGTGTCATACAAAACTGACACGGTGCGACAGGTAGCATGGGCCACAGCATGATTGTCGAATTCCTAATGAAAAAATACATCACCCTCCTGCTTTTCTGCTTCTTCACGAGTTTAGACACGAGCGATGCCGTCGAGGACAAGGTGCTTTACTCTTCTCTCGATGGCTCGAATGCAGTCAGGAACATCGGCGACACAGCAAAGGGCGATCACCATTTTCAGATCGTGAGTCGAAGCGGCGAAGCGCTTCTTTCGTCTGTGAAGCATCCTGAGTTGGAGTCAGGTTCGTTTGCCGAAAACATTTCTTGGTCGGCGGATGGACGATATGTGGCATTTAGCGTTAGGACGAGCGGACCATACATGTATGATACGTTTCTCTTTTCGGTGCGATCCAAACAGCTGATCCTTGTGCCAACTGATGATAACGATTACCAGACGCGACCAATCCGCTGGCACAACAATCACACCTTGATCATTCAAACAAATGGCCCGTTCGGAGAAAAGGCCACTGAGGAATCTGTAGCAGCAGCGTATCGATACCGCAGGACGATTCGAATTTCCGAAAGCCCATTGCAGTTGGAGACACTTTATACAACTCCGCGCAGTAAAGCCCAATAAAGAAAAAGTTGACGTATTGAGACCAGACAGCAGAATGGTAGACAACAGAATGGATCAGCCGAACGCGTGACTGGGATTTCGTCAAATTTTTCCTGGGTAAATCATGATTTGATGAGGCTGCATGATTTTGCAAAGTTCCCGCGATGCCAGTGGTTTTGATTGTGGTTTGGGGTGGGGGCTGGTAGGATGTCAGTTATGAAACGCGCGGGAGCACCGGTTGATGATTTTCCCCAAGATGCCTGGTTGGAGCCGTGGCGTGGGGTGTTTGTGGAGCGCGGCGCGCGGATTGCAGGCATCGTGCGCGAGATTGGTGGGGATTTGGCGGACTTTGCGCAGGGGCACAAGCACTTTGGCTTGCATCGCCGAGCGGATGGCGCGTGGGTGTATCGCGATTGGGCGCCGAATGCTACGGCTTTGGTGCTGGTGGGTGATTTTTCGGATTGGCAGGAGCGTGGAGAATTTTTCGCGCAAGCGCAGGGCAGTGGGTGTTGGGAATTGGTGATGCCCGCTGAGGCATTGCAGCACGGCCAGCATTATCGGGTGAAAATGCATTGGCCAGGTGGTCAAGGTGAGCGATTGCCGGCCTGGGGCCGACGCGTGGTGCAAGATCCTGCGACGAATGTTTTTTCGGCACAAGTGTGGGAGGAAATCCCGCATGTATGGAAACACACGACGCCGAACAACCAACTGCCGCCGATCATTTATGAAGCGCATGTGGGGATGTCGTCGGAGGCGGCGGGGATCGCCACGTGGTCGGATTTCCGCGAGCACATGCTGCCACGCATCGTCGGTGCTGGTTACAATACCGTGCAGTTGATGGCGGTGCAGGAGCATCCGTATTATGGGTCGTTTGGCTATCATGTAGGTTCGTTTTTCGCGCCGTCATCGCGATTCGGCACGCCGAATGAGCTGAAGGAGTTGGTCGATGCCGCGCATGGTATGGGCTTGCGGGTGATCATGGACTTGGTGCACTCGCATGCGGTGCGCAATGCGGTGGAGGGGATCTCGCACTACGATGGCACACCGTATCAGTTTTTCCACGATGGTGGGCGCGGCTACCATGAGGTCTGGGATTCGCGGTGTTTTGACTATGCGAAACCGCAGGTGCGGCACTTTTTGTTATCGAACATCCGCTACTGGCTGGAGGAGTATCAATTTGATGGATTCCGTTTTGATGGTGTGACCTCGATGTTGTATCGGGATCATGGATTTGGTGCGGGCTTTGGCGGCTATGGTGATTATTTTCATGGTCGAACCGATGAGGATGCGATCGACTACTTGACCTTGGCGACGCGCTTGATGGATGAATGGAAGCCGCAGAGCATGGCGATCGCGGAGGATGTGAGTGGCATGCCGGGGTTGTGCGCGCCGCGCAAGCAGGGCGGTTGCGGATTTCACTATCGCTTGGCAATGGGTGTGCCGGACATGTGGTTCAAGTGCGCGGAAGACATGCGTGAGGAGGACTGGCACATGGGCTGGATGTGGGGAGAATTGACCAATCGCCGCGCCGATGAGCGGATCATTTCCTATGTAGAAAGCCATGATCAGGCGATGGTCGGCGGCAAGTCCTTTCTTTTTGCGATGGCAGATGCCTCGATCTACACAGGGATGGAAATCCATTCCGGCGACCTGCGGGCAGAACGCGCAGTGGCCTTGCACAAGATGGCGCGCTTGGCGACGCTTGGTACGGCCGGACACGGCTATCTGAACTTCATGGGAAATGAGTTTGGGCATCCAGAATGGATTGATTTCCCGCGCGAGGGCAACGGCTGGAGCTACCAACATGCGCGGCGTCAGTGGAGTTTGCGAGATCGGGAAGATCTGCGCTACAAAGGGCTCGGCGACTTTGATGGAGCGATGATGCAATTGCTGCGCGAGCCCAAATGGTTTGATGCCAAGGCGGAGCATGTGAGTGAGCACAACGATGATAAGACGCTCGCGTGGAAACGCGGTGATTTGCTGTTTGTGATGAATTTTCACGGGACGCAATCGTTTAGCGATTGGCCTGTATGGGTCGAGAGTGGTGTGTGGCAATTGGTGCTGGACACGGATGCAGCACAGTATGGTGGTCATGATCGCGTTGCTGCGGATCAACGATTTACTGTGGCGACGGAGAATGGTAATTTCGGGAAATTGCGGCTCTATGTGCCGAGCCGCACCGGCTTAGTTTTGCGTAAAGTATTCTAAAAATGAAAGATTTGGCGTAATTTTTCCAATTTCCTGCTCGCTACCCTTCTTTTTGCCTTGCACTAGCGGATGGCTTCGCTA
>CANHKJ010000133.1 GCA_947460915.1 Verrucomicrobiia bacterium | reverse complement strand
GTCAACTTCGATGATGCCAGCCCATGGCCAACATCGCCCGATGGCACGGGTCCCTCGCTCAACAAAATATCAGAAAACGACTACGGTAACGATTCGGTCAATTGGCAAGCACTTGCTGGCACACCAGGAGGCATCGCCAGTGGCTCACGCTTCGCAAGTTGGGCCGCAACGAATACTGCTGGTGCAGCGAATGACGACCCTGATGGTGATGGTATCAACAACCTCTTGGAATACGCAATGGGATCAGATCCAAACGCGCCTAGCACATTGAGTTTGCCAACAATGGGACTCAACGGAGACGCTTGCAGCATCAGTTATCTCGTCAACACTGCTGTGAATGACGTGAACTACTACCTCGAAACTTCCACTGATCTCAGCAACTGGATTCGCGTTGATGCCGCGCCTACCCAAGTTAGCTCTGGAGTGCAGACACGCATTTATCAAGATGGCAAAACCGGTGCTCGGAAGTTTTACCGCGTGAGTGTTGAGCAGAAGTAACTTGCATTTCTCCTCAACGATCTAACAAAAAACACCTGCATCCTTTGTGGAATGCAGGTGTATTTTTGAAGAGTTTACCTCGATCAATCAGGCACGTTTGCCATTGATCATTTGGGGGATCTTAAGTGGATTGCTATCCTTGAGTTCGTCTGGAAGCAACGCTTGCGGGCAATTTTGCCAAGCAACTGCACGGGTGAAACGGAAAACTGCCATGGTGCCGACGCTAGTGCTGCGACCATCCGAGGTGGAAGGATAGGGGCCACCATGCACCATCGTGTTGCAGACTTCAACGCCGGTAGGATAACCGTTGAAAATCAATCGACCAACTTTGCGTTCGAGGATTTCAAGCAATTCAGTTGCTTGGCTGAAATCGGCATCGGTGCCGAAGATTGACGCGGTGAGTTGTCCTTCGAGCGTTTGTGATGCTGCAATGATTTCATCGTTGCTACCGATCACAATTAAGCTGGCAGGGCCAAACATTTCGTGAGTGAGGGCAGGGGATTGCAGTAGCGTTTGTGCGCTGCACACAAAGAACATCGGCGACCCTTGGCCTTGATTGGCGCTGACTTCACTGGCGATTTGCGTAACTCCTTGGTGGCGCGCTGTTGCAGCGGTAGCATCGCGATATGCCTGACAAATGCCCGCATTGAGCATGACGCCCGGTGCTGCATTTTTGATGTGATTTTCGAGAGCGGAGAGAAATGCCTGTTGTGAGCCTTCGGGCAAAAATACCAAACCAGGATTGGTGCAGAACTGGCCCACACCCATGGTGAGAGACTGGAAGAATCCTTCCGCGAGTGCGGTAGCTTTTTCACCTAACACACCTGGCAGCATAACCACGGGATTGATCGAGCTCATTTCGGCATAGACAGGGATCGGCTCAGGGCGCGCAGCGGCGGCATTCATCAAAGCGCGACCACCTGAGCGCGATCCGGTGAAACCTACAGCCTTGATGGCTGGATGAGTAACGAGAGCCATGCCAACATCGCGACCGCTGCCATAAAGAACGGAAAAAACACCATCAGGCATGGCGCATTTTTGTGCCGCACGGACTACCGCCTCAGCAACCAACTCCGCAGTGCCTGGATGAGAAGAATGCGCTTTGACAATGACAGGGCAACCAGCGGCCAACGCTGAAGCCGTATCGCCACCAGCGACGGAAAAAGCTAAAGGGAAATTTGAGGCGCAAAATACGACGACGGGTCCAAGTGGGCGAAGCATCGAGCGGATGTCAGCTTTCGGTAAGGGTGCGCGATCAGGAATCGCGGTCTCAATGCGTGCATCGACCCACGAACCATCATCTAGCATGGACGCAAACATGCGAAGCTGTCCCACGGTCCGCCCAGTTTCTCCGCGCAAACGAGCCTCGGGCAAACCAGTTTCCGCAGTGCCGCGTGCCGCCAACGCATCAGCAGATCCCTCAATTTCCTCGGCAATGCAGCGCAAAAACTGCGCGCGCTGAGAAGCTGTCGTTTGGCGGTATTGCGGAAATGCAGCGGCCGCCAATTGGACGGCGCTTTCCACTTCCTCGGCTGAGGGCGCAGCGTAACCGGGCTCCAACACCTCTTGGGTCGCGGGATTGATGGCATGTGATTTCGGGCCAGCAAGACTGCCTCGTGTGTATCCGATAAATGATGCTCCTGTCATGTGTGTGATTTGTGTGCACAGAGCGCTAACGCAGCTCGCGTCTTTTGGCAAGCATGCGTGCGAGCTTTATTTGTCACACAGCTTTTCTTTTCCAACATCGTTGAAAATTCCATCGCCAATCCTTCTTGACTTTTCTCCTGAATTGGGGGCATGATGCGCGTATGAAAACAACTTTGCGAGTGATTTTTTTATCCATAGCCTGCAGCTCTGTAGCTCTTGCGGGTTTCACTGAGCGTAAGCTGGAGAGCGCTAAGCGTTCGGCCGAAAAAACTGGTAAAGTCATCGCATTTGTCTTTTACGAGGATTTTTCCACCTATTTGGAGCCTCAGCAAATTAACGCCGCATCGGCCCGTAACTCTGCTGCCAAGAAAGCCATTCCACGCGCTGATGCCGTACTTGTCGAGATCAATAAGGGCGATAAGGACATCGACAAGCTCCCTGAGTGCGTCGAGCCCGATGGCAAGTTCCCTCGTGTGGTGATTACGGATGCCGCCTGCAAAAACGTAATCATTTCCTATGATGGTGCACCTGATCGTGAGAAAACCAAGGAGATCGAGGAAAAAGTGAGTGCAGCATTGGCCAAGGAAGCCGAGGCAAAGAATTAGAAACTCCAGACTAACGGGATGATCACTGAGGCGAGAATCCACGAGATGATATTCATCGGTAATCCTACTCGAATGAAGTCAGTAAACTTGTAGCCTCCAGGTCCATAGACCATCATGTGCGTCTGGTAGCCCATCGGTAACATGAATGCTGTCGAGGCACCGATGCAAATGCCAATGATAAACGGTGTGGGGCTTAGCTCAAGCCCGCGAGCTAGATTGACGACAATCGGCACCATCATCAACGCTGTTGCATTATTCGATAAGACCTCGGTGAGACCAATTGTGAGAAGAATGATCACGGAGAGAGCCACGTAGGGGAGTAATTCGGGGCTGGCAACAGCCTTGACTCCTGCTACGAATCCATCTGCGAGCCATTTTGCTGTGCCTGTTTTGTCCATTGCCATTCCCAGCGCCAGCATTCCGTAAAGCATGAAGATGATGGGCCAATCGACACCAGCATACGCATCACGCATCGATATGATCCGCAGCCACAAGATCAAAACGGCTCCAATCAAGCTCGCAATGTGCATCGGTACGTGCGCGGAAAAAATCGTCACACTCAGCACTACTCCTAACAGAATTGCCCAAGTCAACGTTGCTTGCGAGTAAAATCCTGGCGATGGATTGTTGTCAGCGCGATCCGTGAGAACGAAGTTGTGGCTGTCCTGCAGGCTTTTGAGGTTATTGCGCGGTGTCAAGACGAGCAAGGTGTCGCCGTGATCGAGCTCGGTTTTGGCGAGTCGCTCGGTGATGTTTTTTCCATTCCGATGCACGGCGAGCACCACGCTGTTGTAGCGCTGACGGAAGTCAGTTTCGGCCAGAGTGCGATTGCACATATCGGATTCTTCCGTGACCACCAACTCGGTGATCACTCCCTCGATTTTGGAGAGAGTTTGTATGCCTAGATCGGGCAGCAATTCCTCGACGCTACTGCCTTTGTTTCTTTTGCCGTGGATGCCGATGAGGAAACGATCATTTGCCTCGATGGTAATCTGGTTCACGGGCGTCATCATGCGCTCACCATTGCGGCGGATTTCCATCATGTGAATTCCCGAGTTGGGATCATAGAGTGGGCTATCTAACAAACGCTGGCCGATCAAGCTCGACTGCTTTTCGATGAGGATATGAAACAGAGGGGTCGAACGTTGCTTGTCATCGAGCACGCCGATCACCGAGGATCGATTGGGCAAAAGCTTGGGTCCAAGAATTGTCAGGTAGGCAATGCCAACAACACTGAGCGGAACGCCTATGGCTGCCAACTCAAACATGCTGAGCGGCGGCAAGTTGTAGTTTTTCAAAGCACCACTGACGACGATATTGGTGGATGTGCCGATCAAGGTGCAGCATCCGCCCATGATCGAGGCATAGGAAAGGGGAATCAACAACTTGGAAGCGGAAATCTCCTTGCTGCGGGCCAGGCCGAGAGCGACAGGAAGCATAATCGCGACGATCGCGGTATTATTCATGAAGGCGCTAGCTAAAACGGTAAAAGTGCAGAAAATCAACATCGTCGAGCGGAGGCCGCCGCTGGTCATGCTTTTGATTAGAGTCGAGATCTGCAACACCCCACCTGATTTTTCAAGGGCCGTTCCAATGATGAATAGAGCACCAATGGTCAGAGGAGCCTCGTTTTTAAAAACGTCTAAGACTTCTTTATCGGATACGAGTCCAAAAAGAACGGTGCAGCAGAGAACGGTGAGCGCAATTAGATCCGATGGTGCGACTTCTTTCAGAAACGCAAAAAGGGTCAGGGCAATCAACACCAGAGTGATGATCATTTGGGTTGAAACTTCCATTGCACCGCTGTTTTAGCAATTTCGCGAGAAAACACAAGCTTAACTGCTGACATGCAACAAGCGAGAGCGATCTCACTGCGGGAAATCTGCTGATTGAAAGCGGAAATATTGCTCCTTAAGAGGTTCTTGAGACGGGTCAGCGGTGATGGCCTTACGAGACCATTCGACGGCTTTTGCGCGATCTCGACGAGCGAACCAGATCTCGGCCATGGTGTCGAGGTAGGCAGCTTGGTTTGGTCTTAGCTCCAGAGCGATTTTCGATTGCTGCTCTGCGTCATCGAGGCGTCTCAAGCACCGCGAGGCGAGCCAGGCGGCGGAGTTGTGAATGTTGTCGTCCTGGGGGAAGCGCTTGGCAATGGCCATCATCGCTTGCCATGATTCTTCAAACCATGCATCGTGTTCTTTGATGAGTCGATTTTTGCGCAGGCTAGGAAAAAATTCATCGGCGAGCGAGGCATCGGCGATCATGCTCTTGTGGCAGGAGCGCAGGATTTTCATCGCAAGTTCGCGGTCTTTGGCGAGTAAGGCAAAACCTTGTGCCATTTGGGCTTTGCTGCTGTAGCGATGAGTGACAGTCAGGTAGCCCGAGTTTTGATTGCTAATCATCGATAGCAGAAAGGCTTGGTAGTAGGCGTGGGCCTGTTGGTATTTCCCTTCTAACAAAAATTGATCGGCGAGAGTGAACACATTATTGATCCACGATTGATCAGTAGGTGAGCAATTTAGATGCTTGGTGCGCCATTGATCTGCGAGCTCGTGAACCCCAAGAGTTTGGTAGATTGCCGAGTTCATGAACATCATGTTACGATCTCCCATGATGAGCAAGTCCATCAAGCGCTCCTGTTTTATGGCTTCTTTTTGCTTACCTGCTTTGCGCAAGCAGGCTGCGGCCCAGCTGAGGTATTCGATGTCATCAGGTCTCATTTTTGCATTTTCTAACCACTGAGCTGCGGCCTCCTCCCAGCGTTCTTGATCCATCAGCTCACGAGTATCAGGCTCATGTTCTTCCTGTGCTAACCATGTTGAGTAGCGAGTGACTTGGGTGTGGGTAGCTAGCAGAAGCAGTAAACGGCGATTTGCTTCTTGGTCCACTTTTTTCGCTTTTTGGAAATGTCTTTCGAGAGTTTTTTCCATCTCCGAGAGAACTTGCTCGGAGCTTGGAACGATGCGGAAGAGTTGCAAAGTCTTATAGAAAACATCGAACTTGGTTTCTTCAGGATGGAGCTCGGCGAGGAGGTCAAACCATTTTTGGTAGCCGGGATTGGGGCTATCAGCCAAGCCAAATGCACGCTCGATCATGGAGCCCCAGCGCTCGGCATTATCCTCGGCGAAATTTTTGGCGACGAGAATGGCGGATTGAGGGGCTTGTGCGTTACCCAAGTGCGGGGAAAAGCAGCTATCGAGTAATGCGAGGAAGCTATCGTTATCATTCTCGGCAAGTTTGAGCATTTTGGGAACAAAGACCTCCTTGATTGGGGCCATGATGTCGCGGCGTTCGAGGAAATCGAGCACAAGTGGGATGGAGTTCATACCGTAGTCCAGTTCTCCACGGAGTATCTGATCCATTTCTTTTTTGAGCCATGCGTTGTAGTCGGGGTTTTGAGGATCGAGATCAAGTGCCTCAAGTGCTTTGTCGATTTTTTCGGTTGAGACGTATAGCGTAAAGATATCACTAGGATTGATCAGCTTGACTGCTTTTTCGACGGATTCAATTTCACCGAGTGCGTTGAGGGCGTTGATCGCAGTCCAGCGACGAGAGTTGTCGTTGCCCTTGAGGGCGGCTTTGGTGAGAGTATTGAGGTCCTTCGAAACATCGGCAGTGGGATTTTTGCTGCGCATCTCGTTGATGCGCCGGTAGGTGGTGACAAGATCGGAATGCTCCGCAGAGGTGTTTTCGGCGTACCAGCGTAGCCATTGATCTGGGCGGCCTTCGAGTAGTTCCATGGAGGCATGCAGGGCAGTGAAGTCATTTTTTTCCGCGAATTCAGCGATGGCTTGTCGATTGCCCTGGGCACGAAGCAAGGCGAGGTGGTAGTCGAGTTGCTCGCGATTTGGTTTTTTGCTGACCTTTGCGATTTCTTGATCCAATCGTCCTTCCGCACGTGCGATCCATGCCATAGCGATGCGATTTTGTGGATCATCTTGAAATTCCTCCAGGGTTTTTTTTGCCTCCTCGGGATTGCCTGCGAGGATCGAGGCACGCGCTGATAAAATCGCTAAGCCGCGAACAGAATTACGCGTCCGCAGTTTCATGGTCTCATCTTTTTCGCTCCGGAATAGCAGCAAAGCTAGGCGGTATTCGCGCATTTTGACCAGAGAGGCGTAGGCATCTTTTTTTTGATCTTCGGTGAGTTGCGGAAAGCGTTCAGTGAGTTTGATGATCTCCTCGGGGGTCTCTGGTGTGAGGCCCCAGTGGAGGTAGCGTAGAATTTTTGCCGCGCGCAATGATGACTCTGGCTCGCCTTGGTCAACGACCTTTTGCAATTCTGGAACGATTGATTGTCCCAATTTCCACAGCTTTTTCTCGGCGGAGACACGTTTGCTGTGTCGATCACTTGAAAGCTCGCGAATCAACTTTGCACTAGAATCTTGCGCTTGGGCGAATGAAGCGAGCAATGAACCGAGAAGCCAGCCTGTGATGCATAGTGTGCGCAACATTGTGTTTGTATTTTCTCTTGTAATTACGATAATGCAATGAGGAACCTTAACGGAAAAACAAATAGATGCATTTGAGATTATTTTCCGATGCAAAAGCGGCTGAAAATGACTCCGAGAATGTCATCGGAATCAATCTTACCCGATATTTCGCCCAGAGCGTCCATGGCATCGCGCAGTTCAATGCTGACGAGCGTGAGATCCTGTGCTTGCTCCAGCATGGGAATGGCTCGTTCAAGGGCAACCATACTGCGTCTGAGGCAGTCTTGGTGGCGTGCATTGATCGCAACGAGGCTTTCGCCATGATCCAAGCTTTGATGCATGACGGTAGCGACGATAGCCCCTTCGAGATCTTGCATGCCCGCACCAGTTTTGCAGGAAATGCGAAGTGCCGATGAACCTTGCCAGCTCGCGTGTTCTGGTTCATCGGTTTTATTAAGCAAATGAAGAACGTGTTGCTGCGGGTGATTGGGTTCAAGCAATGACGGAGGCTGAGGCAATGTGCCATCGGCTAAAGCGAGGACCAAATCGGCGCGTTGTTGTTGCACGACAGAGCGGCGAATGCCTTCTTGTTCAATCATGTCCGTGCTGTCTTCCCTGATCCCAGCAGTATCGATCAATCGCAGGAGAATGCCGCCGCAATTGACTGTTTCCTCGATGGTATCTCGCGTGGTGCCTGCCATTTGGCTGACAATTGCCCGCTCAAAACCTAGGAGTCGATTGAGTAGGCTGGACTT
>CANHKJ010000132.1 GCA_947460915.1 Verrucomicrobiia bacterium | reverse complement strand
GTATTGATTACATCCCTATCGGTTTTTTGCCTCGTGCCTGCATCTGCCGTTGATTTTGTTCACGAGGTATCACCGATCCTGAAAAAACATTGCGCCGACTGCCACATGGGCGACAAACACAAAGGCGGATTTGCGATGAATACGCGCGAGGAATTGATGCGCGAAAACGACGATGGACTCGTTCTCGAATTGGGAAATAGCAAAGATAGCTTGATGATGCATCTGATTCTTTCTGAGGATGAAGACGAGCGCATGCCGCCGAAGGGCGATGGATTGAACGAGAAGGAAATCGCTACCATTGCGGCATGGATCAATGCGGGTGCTCCCTGGGAGCCTGGCTTTACGTTTAAGAAAAAAACCTATGAGCCCCCCTTGCGCTTGAAGCGTCCCGTTGTGCCAGCAGCGCAAAATGGTCGCACGCATCCACTGGATCGCATTATCGATGCCCATCTCGCTAAACATCGAGGCACGATTCCGACAGCCATTGAAGAAGCATCTTTTGCACGCCGTGTGCATCTCGATATTGTTGGTCTTTTGCCGGACGCCACAGCTCTCCAGAGCTACCTCGCTGATTCAGATCCTGCTAAACGTGAAAAGCTTGTCACGAAGTTGCTAGAAAATCAGCAAGATTATGCATCGCACTGGATGTCGTTCTGGAATGACCTCCTGCGCAATGACTACGCTGGTACGGGATACATCGATGGTGGCCGCAGCCAGATCAGCGCTTGGCTCTACCAGTCGCTCTTCGATAATAAGCCCTACAACCGCTTTGCTAGCGAATTGATCGCTCCTGATAAATCCAGCGCGGGATTTGCGAATGGCATCAAATGGCGTGGCGAAGTCAGCGCCGGTCAGACAGTCCCGATTCAGTACGCGCAGTCCGTTGGACAGACATTTTTAGGCATCAATCTCAAATGCGCCTCCTGCCATGATTCCTTCACCGATCAGTGGAAGCTCACCGACTCCTATGGCCTAGCTGCCGCATTTTCTCCCGATAAAATCGAGATCGCTCGCTGCGATAAACCCACCGGGAAAATTGCCGAACCCTATTGGCTCTATCCTGAGTTAGGCAAGATTGATCCATCACAGCCTCCCGCCGTGCGCCTCAAGCAAGTTGCCGAACTTACCACTATGCCTGCCAATGGTCGCTTTAGCCGCACCATTGTCAATCGTCTCTGGCACCGACTGATGGGGCGTGGCATTGTTCATCCCGTTGACGCCATGGACTCTGAGCCATGGAACGAGACGCTCCTCGATTACCTTGCGATTTACCTCGTGGATAATCAATACGACCTCAAAAAAGTCATCGCTCACATTTGTTCATCGCAGGCCTATCAATCGAAGACCGAGACTCTGCTCGTTGATGAGGAATCCAAGTGGAAATACGCCGGTCCACGCGCCAAGCGCATGACTGCGGAGCAATTCGTCGATGCCATTTGGCACATTACAGGAACTACGCCGCCCCAAACCGATTTTGCGCCGCCATTGCCCGGCAAACAATCCTCAGTGGCTCGCGCCTCATGGATTTGGATTAACGATGGAGTTCAGTCCCCCGCAGGTGAGACCATTGGGCTGAAAAAAAACATTGAGTTCGCAACCGTGCCCCAAGCCGTGCGCGCCGTTATCACCTGCGATAACGAATTCATCCTGCACATCAATGGCAAAGAGGTCGCTCGCAGCGATAATTGGATGGTTCCTCAAGTAATCGATCTCACTCAACATCTCCGCGCCGGAGCTAACGAGATTTTTGTCTTAGCCAAAAATGCAGGAGAGGCTCCCAATGGTGCTGGCTTCTACTTCCAAGCGCACATGCAACAAGGAGAAAAGGTCGCCCTACTCGGCTCGGATGAAAGTTGGCTCGCTGCAGCTGCTCCCAGCGGAACTGTCGCTGCAGATGCTACATGGCAGCCTGCTGTGAAAGTCCCGAACCAAAATACCTGGAATCAAAATGACGCCGTCATGAATGGCGCTCACACGCAGATGATGCAAGGTGAATCCTTGCGCGTCCGTGCTGCATTGATGAAGTCTGATTTGCTCATGCGCTCGCTCGGTCGCCCCAATCGTGAACAAATTGTCAGCTCGCGTCCGAACGATCTCACGACTTTGGAAGCCATGGATTTGAATAATGGCAATATCCTCGCCTCGATGTTAGATCGTGGCTCAGATGCCGTGCTCAAACGCTTCGGCACAGACCCCTCGGCCCTAGTTGACGGGTTGTATTTCCAAGCGCTCTCTCGTCCGCCCACTGCAGAGGAAAAGCAAATTTCGTTAGAGGTGCTCGGAGCCTCGCCCACACCCGCCAGCGTTCAGGATTTCCTATGGTCGCTTTTCATGTTGCCCGAGTTCCAACTCATTCGTTAATCCAATTACTATACTCATCGTATGAACAATCGTCGTGAATTTCTTAAAGCTCTTAGCGCAAGCACCACAGCAGCACTCATGGCCCGTGCTCCTAATTTGTTAGGTGCCGATCTCATTCACCCTGCGGCAAAGGCCGACAGCTGCATTTTGTTGTGGATGGCTGGTGGCATGGCAGCACCTGAGACCTTTGACCCAAAGCGTTATCAGCCCTTTGAAAAAGGTGTCCCGATGTCGAACGTGCTCAGCACTTTCCCATCAATCCGCACCGCCGTGGACAATATCAGCATCTGCCAAGGCTTAGAAAACATCGCCTCGGTCATGGATCGCGGTACTCTGATCCGCTCGGCAGTGCAGCCCGACCTTGGCTCGATTTTGCACTCTCGTCACCAATACCATTGGCACACGGGCTACGTGCCGCCACAAACCGTCGCCGCTCCCCACATCGGCGCCTGGATGGCGAAAGTCCTCGGCCCCAAAAATCCCGTCATGCCTGCCTTCATCAACATCGGGCAACGCCTCGAAGGTGTCGGTGAGTCAGAAGAACTCAAGGCCTTCACTACGGGTGGATTTTTCGGCGCGGAATTCGGACCGATGAATTTACCCTATCCCGATCAAGCCTCAGCCTCGGTTCGTCCGCCCGTTGGGATGACTCCTGAGAGATTCCAAAGTCGCCGCGCTCTACTCTCGAAGTTATTAGATAAATCTCCTCACCGCGAATACCTCTCCGACCATCAACAAGAATCCATGCTGCGTTCGTTAGAGAATGCTCACCGGTTGCTTTCTGCCAAAGAGCGTGATGCTTTTGACATCAATCTTGAGCCGAAGGAAAGCTATGATCGCTACAACACCGGACGCTTTGGTCAAGGCTGTCTTTTAGCTCGCCGACTCGTAGAAAATGGTGCGCGCTTCGTCGAAGTCACGACCGAGTATGTGCCGTTTTTCCAGTGGGATACACATAAAGATGGGCATGCCACGGTGGAAAAACTTCACAAAGAAATCGATCAACCGATCGCGCAGCTCATCAAGGATCTCGAAGCCAAGGGTCTGCTTGATCGCACCCTCGTGATTGTTGCTAGCGAGTTCTCGCGCGATGCCATGATGGAAGGCGGTCCTGGATCCAAGGCCGGTGACCAAGCAACCGTCAAAGGCGATACACTCGAAACTCCCTCGCACTACGGATTGCATCGTCACTTCACTCAAGGATCAAGTGTGCTGATGTTTGGTGGTGGTGTGAAAAAGGGCCACTTGCATGGAGCGACTGCCGATGAGCGTCCACTTATCGCGATCAAAGATCCTGTTACCATCACCGATCTGCATGCCACCATTTTCAGCGCCATGGGCATCAGCCCGAAAACGGTCTATGACGTAGAGCAGCGCCCATTCTACGCAACACTCGATGGCAAGGGCAAATCCGTCGACTCGATCTTCGCCTAACGAAAATCTGGGTTATGCCTTGGCTGGGAAATCAGTGACGATGCTGATCATTTCTTGCCAAGGCCTGAGCATGATCGTTTATCGGTTGCCAAATTCCCGAGATTGATGCTACTCTCGGCGCGATGAATTCATTGATCGAGAAATTGGAACAGGCCGTGTGCCAAGGAGATTTATTAGACTCAGCCTTGCACAATATCAAGGCCTTGTTGCAAGGAGTTAGCGGCGATTTTTCTCAACGCGTCATTGCTGAATTGGTTGATGGCGCTTATTGGAGCGAGCTCAATGATCGATTTTTCAAAACTCTCGCCTTTGGCACTGGTGGTCTGCGCGGCAGGACGATTGGCAAGGTTGTAACCACGCTCGAACAAGGGCGGGGTGGGGTGAATGGTCGGCCTGAATTTCCGTGTGTGGGTACTGCTACGATGAATTTTTTCAACGTAAGTCGGGCCGTGCGCGGCATGGTGGTTTATGCGAAACGTCATGTTGGCAACGAGCGCAAAGCACGCTTGGTTTTCGCGCACGATACCCGCCATTTCTCGCGTGATTTCGCTGAGTTCTGTGCGAAGGTCGCTACCGATCTCGGGGCTGATGCGTATTTATTTGAGGGTGCACGCAGTACGCCACAGCTTTCCTTTGCCATACGCGAGCTGCGCGCTGATGCCGGCGTAGTGCTCACTGCCAGCCACAATCCCTCGCACGATAACGGCTTCAAGGCTTACTTCAATGACGGTGCGCAAATCGTCGAGCCACATGCCTCCGCGATCATTGCCGAGGTCAATGCTCTCACCTCAGAAATCTATGATGCCCTTCCCGCAAATGAGCGCGGCAACATCACGATCCTCGGCGCAGAAATGGATCGACTTTACATGGATCGCTTGCGCTCACTGCTGATGCGTCCCGAATTGTTAGAGGGTGCCGCCACCAAGGTTGTCTTCACAAATCTTCATGGCACAGGTGGAAAAATCGTCGTGCCGATGATGAGAGAACTTGGTTTTGACGTCTTGACCGTCGCCGAACAAGACATCGAGGACGGACGCTTCCCCACCGTCGATTCACCCAATCCCGAAAATGCCCCAGCTTTGAAAATGGGCATTGATCTCGCGGAAAAAGAAGGCGCTGAGATTGTCATCGGCACCGATCCAGATAGTGATCGCATGGGCATTGCTGCACGCAATTCCTCAGGGCAAATGGTGCTACTCACGGGCAATCAGATCGGCTCGCTGATGGCATGGTATCGCGTTAAGACAGCGTTTGAGCTCGGCTGGATCAATGATGCCACACGCAGCCGTGCAGTGCTGATCAAGACCTTCGTTACCACCGAATTACAACGTGCCATCGCAGACCACTTTGGTGTGCGAGTGGTAGATACTCTCACCGGCTTCAAATACATTGCGGAAAAACTACGCAAGTATGAAAATACCATTCCTGCTGGGAAAATTGCTGATTTCACCGGCGATGGCTACCGCTCACTCTCTGAGAATCAATCGCGCCAATTACGCCTCGAATTTTCCCGCTTCTTCGTCTTCGGTGGAGAGGAAAGCTACGGCTACCTGGGCTGTGACTTCGTGCGCGATAAAGATGCCAACGGTGCGGCGGTCATGTTTGCGGAAGTAGCGGCCTACGCGAAGAGTCACAGCATGAGCATCCCGGAGTTGCTCGACCAGGTCTATCAGGAATTTGGTTACTACCTTGAAGTCGGAAAATCTCTGGTTATGGAAGGTGCCGATGGAGCTGCAAAAATCGCTGCATTAGCAGCCTCTTATGCTGCACAGCCTCCTAGCGAGTGCGATGGATCAGCGGTGGTATGCATTCGTGATTTCGCCGCGCAAGATTTGTTCGACGATGAAGGCGATGCCTTGCCGAAAGAGAAAATGCTCTTCGTCGATCTTGCCGATGGCCGTCGTTTCGCCGTGCGCCCCTCTGGCACGGAGCCGAAAATCAAGTTCTACCTGTTTGGCAGTGCGGCTAAAGAAATTGCACTCGATCAAGCTAAGACCCAGGTCAAGTCCAGCCTCGATTCTCTCTGGGCTTGGATTGAAAAAGACGCCGCCACACGCTAATTCGTGTCGTAGACGTTGCGCCTTTTGGCTAGAAAAATTTAGATCAACGCTCAATGCTGAATCCCTTTACTCCTTCGAGCGGTGGGATCACTTGCGCGTGCATGGATTGAATGTGATGAGCAACTGATGATTCCTCGGTGAGCTCATTCAGAAAGGCTTCCAGTTCAGTACTGGTTTCGGCCATGATTTGCAATTCAACGGTGCTGTCAGGCATGTTTTTCACCCAACCGCAGACGTCATACGAACGCGCAATTTCCTTGGTGGCATAGCGGAAGCCGACACCTTGAACTTTTCCAGCAAATACGATTCGTTTAGCAACCATGGACGAGGCGCTTGATGCACGTTTCACACCAGAGAGTCGAAACATTTTTTCGGAGCTGTAATGATTGTCATTCATAGGTTTTTTCAAAAAACTGGCTAAAAATACATGCGATGAGTATTTTTTGTATTTACATTAGCAAAAAATATTGTAATGTGTTTTTACATTCTAAGTTACCCCCTATGCACGCATTCCACTCTCATCGCCCTCTTTGGCATCTCCGTTTGAGCTCGATCGCTCTCTGGGGTATGCTGCTGGTCTTTTTGTTAGCCATGGGAATGGGGCTGTTGGCAGTCCTACATGCTAGCGTTTTGGCGATGAAGGGAACGATTTTTTGTGTGTGTCTCGTAGTGGCACTGGCGCTCCTCTATCGGCTCATGGCGGGGAGTGCCAGTTGTCCACTATGTCGCAATCAGCCTCTCGTGGCGAAGGGTTGTCAGAAACATCGCAAAGCCCATCAATTGCTGGGCAGTTATCGCCTCGAGGTTGCTAGCTCGGTGCTGCTGCACAACTCTTTCCGATGTCCCTACTGTGGCGAGTCTTCTCGCTGTCTCGTGCGTGAACGCTGCGTCGCAGAAGAGGACTCCTAACATCTTCCCCCCCTCCACAAACTTCTAAGCTCTGTCCGGATTGCCCCCCAGCCCCCCAGCCCCCCAGCCCCCCATATGGCCGATGCAGAGCCAGAAGAAAAACAAAACCCAGCCCCGTCGCGCAATGTTTCCCCTCTGAGCGCGGCGGGGTCATTTTTTGATGAAATGGGGATTTTGATAGGGCCTATGTTTTTGATACGCCGAAATGATCTTTACATATCAAATGTCTATCATTTCATAACCCACAATGAAAGAAAATGCTCAATGATTCGATTGCTGGGTATTTTAGGAAGCGGTCTATGAATTGCTCAGATTTTTGATTTGAGCTTTGTGTCGAAATTGTGGAACATGGGGCGCGATGAAATATCTTCTGGCCGCCTTTTGTTTGTTGATAGTCTCTTGTGCGAAGACACCACAGGGGCTGACGGTATCGACCTACCACCTGCGCGAGTCGATGTTTCAGGAAAATGATGATCAGATGGTGCGCGGCGAGGTGCAGCGTTATTTGCACGGGGCCGTGACGGTAGAGGAGCGGAGTCAAAAAATTGGACAATACTATCATGTCACCTGGAAGCAGTCAGATCAGCTGACAGCAGGGCTTGCGGGGAAGACGGAAGTCGTATTCGAATATCTGCAAGCAGCCAGCGGCAGCATGGTCAAGCGCATCGTGCAGCGAGCCCAAAGTCCAGCTCATGCAGATGCATATTTCACCATAGCCGGCAAAGATTATGCAAAAAACGGCAGAGTTCTCGCCTGGCGTGTAAGCGTGCACAACAACGGGGAAACTCTAGGCAGCAAGCAATCATACCTATGGCGTTGATCACTAGATGAACCTATTTTTCCCATTCATCGCAACTTCATTTCATTATAACGCAATATGCAAACTCAGATTCAATGTTCGAGCTGCGGCATCCAACTTACTGTTCAACAGTCCTCGGTCAGCAGCGTTTATGCTTGTCCTTCGTGTAGCAATCATTTCGAGGTCGGTCCAGCTCCTGCTCCAGAGCCCATGCCTAAGAAGCCGATGTTGGTAACGCCTCTGATGAATCCGGCTCCTATTCCGTCGCTTGGGCCAGCAATTTCTCGCCCAGGTTTACCAAGCTACAATCCTACTACTCTCGGACAGAAATCAACGGATAAAACGGTTTTGCTCTTAGTCGCGTCCGTGGTTTTGCTCTGCATTGTGTGTGTTTCTCTGGTG
>CANHKJ010000131.1 GCA_947460915.1 Verrucomicrobiia bacterium | reverse complement strand
CAAACTTATTTCTCTCTCTCACGCTGTGGTTATGATGCAGAGGGTAATGCGTTTAGCCAACCTCTCACCCGCGGTCAGTCCAATGTTCAGTTGCCTGATACAGGTGAAGCCTCCATCGAGATCCGCAGCGATCGCAGCAAAGGTCTGATAATGCTGTTCATCGATGGCAAATACGCTGCGCAATGGGAGCAAGTTGAGCTGCTCGATGATGCCGATGACGAGGCGGAAGATCCTGCCTCACCGCAACAGGCTCCGCTTGGCAATGGATTTGGCATACAATGCCAAAATAGTAACTCCCCGATGCGCCTCAGCGACGTTGTCATCGCCGAGTGGAACGGCATTCAGGACTCCGCCTACAGCATGACCCACGAGGAGCGTGATATTGTTTTGCTTGCCAATGGCACAGATCGCTATTCTGGAAAAATTTCCCGCATCGAGAACGGCATTGCTTATCTTAAATCCACTCTCAGTGATCTCGAAATTCCACTCACCGACATTGCGGAGATCGTTTTCGCCAAGAAATCCAGTGAATCCTCCGAAGAACCTGTTGCGGGCACCGTCACCGCACGCTTTTATCCTGTGGGCAAAATTTCGGGCATGCCGATGAAGTCCAGCGACAAGTTACTCGAGATCAACCATCCCTCCGCGAAAAATCTTTCGATCCGCCTCGAGCGCGCCATCGCCTTGGAATTCAACGATGACAGCCCGTTTCTCGAAGTCATGGATGAGCAAGCCGACAATGCCGAAATGCCGAAACAATGAACCACTCCCTTCACTCCTTCCGCATGTTCACCCGGCTTACTTTTCTGCGAACCATTCTCTCGGCTGCATTCTGCTCACTGAGCGCAGCCGATCAAGTGACATTCAAGGATCAAACGAAGCTCACTGGCGAGATCTCTACACTGCGAGAAAATCAAAAGCTCACCCTGCGTTCAGCACTCTCGCCCAATCCGCTCGACCTTCAAGCCGAAAGCATCGAGTCGATCACCTTTGATTCCGTTTCCCGTGCTCCCGTTGCCGCAAAAAACCTTCTTTATCTCAAAGCCGGTGACGTCATGCCCATCACCTCACCCATCCTGGAGAATGGTGAATTGCGCTTTGATACCACCTGGAGCGGTTCACTCAAGGTCGCGCGTGAGAACATTGATTCCCTGCATTTCGACACGATAGAAAACGAGGTCATCTACAGCGGCCCTAACAACCAAGAATGGACACTCTCCAACGGTTGGCGTTTTGATGCTGATGATAACAGTCTGGTCTCACAATCCTGGGGCAGTGTGCATCGCGAATTCGCCGCGCTACCTGATCGCTACATCCTTAGCTTCACCGTCTCATGGACAGGCAATGCTGGCATCCAGTGTCGCATCGGTGGTTCCTCACCCGATACCAATTCTCGGCAAAATGCCTACCTTTTCCAACTCGGCAGCAATGGAATCGAGCTCAAGCGCATGACAGCTGCGGGAAAATACCAGACCCTAGCAAGCGAAAGCCAACTCACTCCTGATAAATTCGAGGACAACGAACTAAAGGTTGAGATTTTTGTTGATCGCACGAATCGACTGCTGCAACTTGTGCTGAACGGTAAAAAATACCGCAACAACATCACGGATCCACTCGAAACGGGTGAGCTACCTCAGGGGAAATTTGTGCATTTTACCTGCACCACGGGCAATGAAGATATCCAGATGATCCAAAACATCACCTTGAGTTCTTGGGGCGCGGCCACTGCGGAAGCTCGACTCGAAAAGCGCACGAATACCAAGACCGATTTACTTTTTGATATCGAGTCGAACCGTTCATCCGGGGTCATTGCCAGCATTGGCGCAGGTCCTAATCCCAATTTGCTATTTGAAAATCCCCACGACCCGAATCCTCGTCCCATTCCTCTCTCGAAGATCGCCGTCGTCTATTTCTCTGGCAAATCAGTCGAGGAAAAATCCATGAAATACAAAATCAAATTTCGTGGCTCTGGCCTACTCCTAGTCGATCAATTCACCATCGAAAATGGCACCATCAACGTGCAACATCCTCTGCTCGGCCCGATCGAACTCTCCACTAGCATCATTGACCGCATCGACCGCAATCCGTGAATCCTGCTTACGTCACACTCCGCGCTATGAAATCCTTTTTCCTCATCACCATGGCTCTCAGCACCTTGCTCAGCAAGGGCGAAGAAACTGCCATGCTTAACTTCGCAAACGGCGATCGGCTCAATGGCTCACTCGTCAAAATGAGTGGAGATCACATTTTTTGGAAATCCTCACTCTTGCAGAATGAATCGAAGTTTTTCCTCCAACAAGTTCAAGACATCTCGCTGCCTTTTTTTGATGCACCACAGCAAAATGTTGATCACGTGGCCCACATCCGATTCAATCCCGATCTACGCCAGCAAAACGAAAATTTGCCAGGCGATATCATTCAGGGGCAATTGGTCGCTGTCAACGCGGACAACATCATTCTCAATACATGGTTCGCAGGGCAGCTGACCATCAATCGGAACATGGTCAAAGACCTCGAAGTTTTCGATATCGCCACGCCGATCTACAGTGGTCCATCAAAACAAGACGATTGGAAAATCATCCCCGAAAGCTCATGGGAATGGGAGCGCAATCGCTACATCCGCCGCAGCGAGGGGATGATCTCAAAAACATTTGCAACGATCCCCCAGCGCTACTGCCTTAGCTTCGTTTGCGAATGGAAAAATGATCTCAATATCAAGCTGCAATTTGCCGCATCAGATGTAGAAGAAGACACGCAAAACGGCTACACCATGAATTTCAATTCTGGCACCACCTATCTGCAAAAACGCAGTCGCGATCAACAAGGTAGTGGCCTCATTGGTGATTACACTCGCTACCCTGCCTTGCGCAGTAAGGAAAAATCGGTCTTTCGCCTCTTCGTCGATACCTCCTCAGGCTTGATCGCGTTTTTCTCCGATGCAGATTTGGTCCAGCAATGGAACGATACCAACAAGCCCTATCTCTCCGGCAAGAGCATCCAAATCAGCCAACCCAATGGCAACACGACTCCGCTTACCATCTCGCGCATCGTCCTCAGCGAGTGGGATGGAATTCTTCCCGAGCAGGAAAATAGTCTCCATCTCAACGCGATCAATAACCCTGATCCCGAAAAAGATGAGCAGCGCATTCACCTCCGCAACGGTGACATTCTGCTCGGTAAAGTGCACAAAATCGAGAATAGCGAAATCAGCCTGACCACGCGATTCAACGAAATCAAATTACCTGTGTCGCGCATTAAAAAACTCGCGCTCGCCCCGAACGAATACGATGAGCGACTGCTTCAAAATGGTGACATCCGCGCTTGGTTTCACGAGGGTGACTACGTTACCTTTCGCCTAGAAGAAATCACTGCCGATGGCAAAATCAAAGGCTATAGCCAACACTTTGGCACCGCCATTTTTGATCCACGCGCTTTTTCCCGCCTCGAGTGCAACATTTATCCCGTGCCAGGGAAAAAATCCACTAGCCCGTGATGCTTCCGTCTTTGATCATTAGCGTGCGGTCACCGTGGATGGCGAGGGCGGCATCGTGAGTTACGACGATCAGAGTGGTGTGCTTCTCTTTGACCAATTGAAGCAGCAGCTCCATGATCGCCTCGGAGTTTTTCGAGTCGAGATTGCCCGTGGGTTCATCGGCGAAGAGGATATCGGGCTCATTGACGATGGCGCGGGCGATGGCAACGCGTTGTTGTTCGCCGCCGGATAGTTCGGCCGGTAAGTGATCGGCGCGTTCAGTAAGCCCCACTCGGGTGAGCGCCTGCATGGCTTGTTCTTTGTGGTTTTTGCCACTGATTGCGCCGGGTACCATCACGTTTTCTAGCGCAGTGAGCTCAGGCAGAAGATGGTAGTTTTGAAAAATGTAGCCAATGCGTTGGTTGCGGAAGCGCGATTGTGCCGCCCGCGAGAGCCCGTAAAGGTCGGTGCCATCAATGATGACTTTGCCCTCTTGCGGTGTTTCCAAACCCGCTAGGGTGTAGAGCAGTGTCGTCTTACCTGCGCCACTGGGACCGCAAAGAAATACTTTTTCACCGGCGGCGATTTCCAGATTGATCTCACGGAGCACAGTGAGGGATTTTTTTCCTAGCTGGTAAGTGCGGGTGAGTTGCGTCGTTTGAATCAAGGGCGGCATCGGCGAAAAAGTAGCGGGGATTAGCTCACGGGTAAATGCAAATCATTCCTCGATGATGGTCGCGCGCACTACGCAGTGTGTTGTCGATTTGGAGGAAATCATCCATGAAGAGAGTGGTAAGGGGTTAGTTGGATGAAATGTCATGGAGGCGTATAGGTATGCAAGAATTCTGCGAGAAAGTTTTGACGAGAGAGGGGGGGGGTGTGGTAAGGTTGGCGCAGATGTCTGGAAAGGAAAAAGATTCGGGTAAAAACGTCCTGTTTGTTTGCACAGGGAATACCTGCCGCAGTCCAATGGCCGAAGGCCTGTTTCGCAAGGCTCTTGGTAAGCGCCCTGGCTGGACTGTGCGCTCCGCAGGAGTTGCTGCGAGTGTGGGTAGCAAGGAAAGCCGCGATACCGCAAAAGTTTTGGAAAAGCGCGGGGCGAGCCTTACGAGTTTTCGCAGCCAACAGGTATCTCGGGAACTCATCGAGCAGGCCGATGCTGTTTTTGCCATGACCTGCAGTCATCTTGCCGTGCTGGAAGATGAGTTTCCCGATTTTGTTGATAAGTTCTACCTCGCTGGAGATTTTGCTGAAGATGGGGGCGATGTGCCTGATCCCATCGGCATGGGCGCAAAGGCTTATGAGGAAGTCGCGCTGGTTCTTGAGGAAGCTTTTCCAGGCATCATCCGTTTTCTGGAAGCCGGCGAGTGATTTTGGCGGTGTCGCCGAAAAATTATACGTCAGCACGCAATTCGTAGTTGAAAATCCGCAGCCCCCAGTGCATTGCTGTGGCGCCCACAGTGGCATCAATCTGATGAGCGAAAATAAAGTGCGCATAGCAGTCGGGGCCGATCACGGCGGTGTAGAGATCAAGGATGCGGTTGTTGCCGCCTTGCTAGCCCATGGCTATGAGGTCCGCGACTACGGCACGCAGGGTAAGGACTCAGTCAGCTACGCTGACTACGCCAACCTCGTCGGCAACAGTGTGGCCGATGGTACCTACGATTTCGGCATTCTCTGCTGCACCTCAGGCGTCGGCATGTCGATCGCTGCCAATCGTCACCACGGCGTTCGCGCCGCCAATGTCAGCAGCGTCGAAGACGCCGTGACGACCCGTGAGCACAACAATGCCAATGTGCTTTGCCTCGGTTCCAAGTTCGTTGATGCTGCTACCGCCGTTGCTATGTCCGAGGCCTTTTTGAAAGCTGTTTTTAGCGAAGGTCGCCACACTTGCCGCGTCGCCGCTAGCTCGGGCAGCCGCATCGAGGTCACCGATCCCGCCGTTTACGCAGCCATGAGTGCCGAGGCAAAACGCCAACGCAATAACATTGAGCTCATCGCATCCGAAAACTTCGCTTCCCCCGCCGTGATGGAAGCGCAAGGTTCCTTGCTCACCAATAAGTACGCCGAAGGCTACCCCGGTCGCCGTTGGTATGGTGGTTGCGAAAATGTCGATGTCATCGAGCAATTGGCCATCGATCGCCTCAAGGATCTTTTCGGTGCCGAGCACGCCAACGTGCAAGCTCACTCCGGTTCGCAAGCCAATACCGCGGTGTATTTCTCCGTGCTTAAGCCTGGTGACCGCATTCTCACCATGGATCTCGCCCACGGCGGTCACTTGACCCACGGCCACAAGGCGAATTTCTCCGGAAAATTCTACGATGTCGTGCATTACGGCGTAAGCCCCGAAAATGAGTGCATCGACTATGATCTGCTCGAAAAAATGGCACGCGAGTCCAAGCCCGCGCTGATCACCTGCGGGGCCAGTGCTTATTCCCGCACGATCGACTTCGAACGCATGAGCAAAATCGCCCGCGAAGTCGGCGCCTACTTGTTTGTCGATATGGCACACATCGCCGGACTTGTCGCTGGTGGCGCTCATCCGAATCCCGTGCCCTTTGCTGACTTCGTCACCTCTACCACCCACAAATCCCTGCGTGGACCTCGTGGCGGCGTGATCATGTGCAAAGAAGAATTTGCCAAAAAAATCGACGCCCAAGTGTTCCCAGGCATCCAAGGTGGACCACTCATGCACGTCATCGCGGCAAAGGCCATCTGCTTCGGCGAGGCACTCAAGCCTGAGTTTAAAGCCTACCAGGCACAAATTGTCAAAAACGCTCAATCCATGGCAAGCCGCCTCACCGAGCACGGCTTCCGCATCGTCTCTGGCGGCACCGACAACCACGTCATGCTCGTCGACTTGCGCAGCAAAAATCTCAATGGCACCCTGGCATCGCACGCGCTCGATGAAGCCGGCATCACCGTCAACAAGAACTCGATTCCGTTCGATACCGGCACGCCGATGAAACCCAGCGGCATCCGCATTGGTACGCCCGCTGTCACCACGCGCGGCATGAAAGAAGCTGACATCGTGCAAGTTGCCGATTTCATCAATGAAGCGCTGCAAACACCCGAAGACAACGCCAAGCTGCACGCCCTGCGCGACCGCGTCTTCAACTTCAACCGCGCCTTCCCACTGCCTTGGTAAGGTGGCGAGGGCGTCCCGCCCTCCTGCCTCAAAATCCGATGAATAAACTCACTCGCCCAAACCCCGAGCGTAGCCGCCGCTTTCATCAAACACCAAAATCATTGGTCGGCAGCAGATTTCGCAGTCATAGTCCCACTCTGCGGGCAGTTCTTCCCAACTCGGTCCCACGACCGAAAAATACTCGCCACAGGTCGGACATTGCACACTCGATTCATCCATGGTGGAATGATAGCATTTGCTGAAAAAAACGCAAAAAAATCGAGTCGTGTGAGATTCTATCCTCCGTGAGCCTAAAAACGGTGATATTTGCATTTTTCAAATCATGATTTTTACCACGTCATTGACATCTGAAAAATCGAGCCTATAGTAAAATTGTTAGACGATTGATAACGCGTTACCATTTAACCCTCCCACGACCATGAAAACTGCCTACCTACTGTTCACCGCTGCAATCGCGGCCTCACTGTTTAGTTCTTGCATCCCTCTTGCCGCTGGCGCAGCTGCGGGATACGTAGCGCACAAGGAAGGTTATCGGGTACAGAGTCCCGTGAAGAAGAAAGACTCTCCACCACCAGAAACAAATTACGATCAAAATCAATAGTGATAGGACCTTCCTGATTTTCACGTGCAATGCGGTAGGATGCGTTACAATGCTTGATCCATTTGCCTAGTGTTGTCTTCCTCTATGTGAGTTCTTTTGCTGATTTTTTATGTGGTAATTTTTTTTTCGCGTGGCAGGCTACCAACCACTTGCTCAACCCCAAAAAAAATCCAAAATGACTGATCATGCTGTATCCATTGATGAACCATTGCCAAAAAATCCACCAGATCGTCGATTGATCTTGTTCTCAGGTGTGGTCCTGATGGCGAGTTTAGGCTCGGTGTATGCATGGAGTTATTTCACCAAACCCTTGCAGGCTGCATATCATTGGGCGAACTGGCAGACATCACTGATCTTCAGCCTAGCCGTGGCGGGGCTTGGCTTCTCAGCTCTCTATACGGGTCCCTTGGTGGCAAAGCTTGGTGGGCGCAGGCTGATGAAACGCTCGGCGTGGTTTTTTGTTTCCGGATATCTGGTCGCAGCTCTTGGACTCTACCTAGGTTCGGGAGTGATTGGCAATATCACCACTCCATGGGTTAGTTGGTTGAGTTTTATCGTTCTGGCGCTGGGTTACGGTGTGATTGGCGGCATCGGGCTCGGGACAGGATATCTCACGGCTGTATCGACTATTACCGGGTGGTTTCCTGATAAAAAGGGATTCGCTACGGGTATGATCGTGATGGGGTTTGGCATCGGTGCCTTGTTTATGAGCAAGGTGTTCGCTCCGGTAGCGATGGGTCTTGCTAAAAATAATGTGGCCGCCGCGTTTCTCATCATTGCTGTTGTCTATGGTGTTATCATGACGAT
>CANHKJ010000130.1 GCA_947460915.1 Verrucomicrobiia bacterium | reverse complement strand
GAATTCTTTGCGTTGGATGATCGCATGCTCATAGAAAAACTCACTGCGCCAAGAAGCCTTTGCGTCTCTCAACAAGGGCGTCAGACTTTTGCCTTGCATGCCCTTCGGCGCATCAATTCCAGCGGCATCAAGGATGGTCGGAGCGAGGTCAACATTGAGAGCTAAGGCATCGTTCGTGCGCACTTGTCGCGCAGTGCCAATCCGTGGATCGCGTACAATCAAGGGAACGCGAATGCTTTCCTCGTGCGGATACCATTTATCGGCAAGACCGTGCTCACCGTGGAAGTATCCATTGTCAGTCGTGAAAATCACCAAGGTATTTTCCCACAAACCGCGAGCCTTGAGTTCGGCCACCACCGCACCGCAAACCTCATCAACTTCGCTGGCAAGACGATAGTAATTTTTCATCATCGTCTGATATTTTTCGGGAGTGTCAAAGCGCCAGGTGTAACGATTGCGACTTTCATTTTTTTCGCTCACGAGAAATGATGGCAGCTTACGCCATGCGGCATCGTTGGCGGTGCGCGGCACAGCGATGGTGTCATTCTGATAGAGCGCCATGCTTTTTTCTTGGGGCAAAAATTGCTTCGGATTGCCATCCTCTGCATGTGTGGCGAAAAAGGCGAGCGTGAGACAAAACGGCTTATCCTTGGGACTGGTGCGAAGAAATTCGAGCGCATCGTTGTGATTTTTCTGCGTCACATGAATGCGTTTCCCATCGGCATCTTTCATCCAATGAGTGCCCGAATAAGAGCGCCCAAAGTCAAAATTTTTCTGCGGAAATGCTCCATTGTGCCACTTGCCGATGTGACCGACGTGATATCCGTTAGACCGTAACAAACCCGGATAGGTTTCCGCCCAAGGAGTTTTGAAAGCCGTAAATCCCTTGTTGCCATGGCGCGACATCCACTGCCCCGTGAACAATGTCGCCCGACTCACGCCGCAGATCGAAGTGGTGACGCAGGCATGGGTGAAGCGCGTGCCTTCTTGCGCGAGAGCATCAATGTTCGGTGTTTTGACAATCGGATGCCCCGCACAACCGAGGGTATCATGCCGCCAGTCATCGGCGTAGAGCACCACCACATTCAAAGGTTTGGCCTGCACCGAAAATAGGGCAGAAGCGAGTGTCAAAAATCCAAGAAAGTAGCGCATGAGAGGGAAAATACGCCAATACGCATCGTTTCTTTCAGGGAAATGCCCCGCATCCCGACTCAACCAAATGAGCCGCTGATGTATTGCTCCGTTTGCTTTTCCTTCGGATTGGAGAAAATGCTCATGGTATCATCAAACTCGATCAATTTGCCCAGATACATGAATGCCGTTTTGTCCGAGCAACGACTCGCTTGGGCCATGTTGTGCGTGACGATGACGATGGTGAATTTTTTCTTCAGGTCCTGGATGAGTTCCTCAATCTTCAATGTCGCAAGAGGATCGAGTGCCGCACAGGGTTCATCCATCAACAAAATTTCCGGTTGATTGGCGATCGCACGAGCAATGCACAATCGCTGCTGCTGACCACCCGAAAGGCCGAAGGCGCTTTCATGCAAACGATCTTTCACGTCATCCCACAAGGCCGCATCTCGCAGCGATTTTTCCACCGTATCTGCGAGCACCGACTTGTCTTTGATGCCTGCAATGCGCGAGCTGTAGGCGACATTTTCGAAGATCGATTTCGCAAAGGGATTGTATTTCTGGAACACCATGCCGACGTGGCGGCGCAGTTGCAGCAAGTCGATGTCGCGGCGCATCACGTCGATGCCATGAATCTTGACTGCTCCCGACGTCACGCGTGCAGCGGGAATGCGATCATTAATGCGGTTGATGCAGCGCAGCAAAGTCGACTTTCCACAGCCCGAGGGCCCAATGAGCGCAGTGACCTCGTTGGCGGGGATGTCCATGTTTACGTCAAAAAGCGCCTGCTTGGTGCCATAAGAAAAGCACAGGTTTTCAATCTGGATCGCGTGATTCATGTGAAGAGAAAAAATTTACCATTTGAGTTTCGCGCGCATTTTGGCACGCAGGACCATCGAACTAATCGAGAGGATGGCGACGAGAAGGAGGAAGACAAACACCGAGCCATACTGGGCCTGTTGGGTGTATTCCGAGTTCGGAATCCGTGCGGCCAAGGTGTAGATGTGATAGGGCAATGCTTGCACTTGTGACGAAAGAACATCCAATGGACCATCGGCACCTTCCCATGGCAAATCATCTTTCGCGGCAACCGCAGCCGTGAACATAATCGGCGCCGTTTCCCCGGCAACTCGAGTGATCGCCAGAAGCGAAGATGTGAGAATGCCCGGCATCGAATAGGGCAACACACATCGGCGAATGGTCTGCCAGCGAGTAGCGCCCAGTGCAAGGGAAGCATCGCGGAAACCTTGTGGCACCGCTTTCAATGACTCCTCGGATGCGGTGATGATCACCGGAAGAATCATACACGCGAGCGTCGCACATCCTGCCATCAACGAAGAATTCCATCCTTGGAAACTCATTACGTAATCGCCAAAGAAAAGTGGAATCGTGAGCAACGAACGCGACGATGGATCAGCGGTAATGACGGGCACGGCCAACACAAAAACCGAGAAACCGAAGAGGCCGAAGACGATGGATGGCACGCCTGCGAGATTGAGAATTGCCAGTCGCACCGCATGAATGAACGGACTTTCTTTGGCATACTCGGACAAATAAATCGCAGCACTCACCCCGAAGAATAAAGCTAACAAAATCGAGCCTACAGTAAGCAGCAGCGTACCCACAATCGGCCCAACGATACCACCACCCGAATACGAAAAGCTGTGGTGATTGTAGATCGAGTCCTCACCATTCTGTTTGATGAACTCGGCATACTTCGACGCGGGTAATTTGTGACGCACGCCTTGCGCGTCATCGAACACGTGAAGTGTCTCGTTTTTATCGAGCAAAAAAGAAACGTTGATGAACGGTGCCTCTGAGGTGAACAAAGTTGGCGCGCCGTCTTTGACGATTTTGCCAAACAGCAGCAAGGCTACGAGCACGATGGCATAGGTGATGCCCGCAAACGCTGAGCGCACGAGGCGATCGAAGACTTTGCCACGTTTGCCTTCCTTGCCGGATTTTCGGATGAGAGTTTCTTCGGAGATCATGGACGCTTAATGTTTCATGTTGCGGGTGAAGCGATGAGCCAAGGCATTGATGCCGAGAACAATCGTGAAAAGCAAAATGCCGACCACAAAGAGCGCACGATAGTGAACGCTACCGAGTGGCACTTCGCCAAGCTCTTGAGCAATGATACCTGTCATCGTGTGAGCGGGCTGGAAAAAGGCTCCGATGCCCGCCGAGAAGTCGGGAATTTTGATGCGATTGCCCGCAACGAGAAGCACTACCATCGTCTCGCCAATCACTCGACCAAAACCTAACAAAACCGCGGCAAGGATGCCCGAAAATGCAGCAGGCACGACCACCCGAAAGGTCGTTTGTAGCTTGGAGGCTCCCAGTGCTTCCGATGCCTCAGAATAGGCTCCTGGGACGTTGTTGATCGCGTCTTCTGCGAGAGAAAAAATTGTCGGGATACTCATGAGCGCCAGCAAGCAGCCTGCGGTGAAAATATTGAGTCGTTCGTCCATCGGAAATCCGGGGAACCAACTTAGCGAAGGCGAGGTCGAAAGTTCACGCAAAGCATTTCCTAACACAAAAATTCCGATGAATCCGAGCACAACGGAAGGAATCGCTTGGATGAATTCGATCACGGGCTTGATGATTTTTTGCTCGCGCTCCGAGGCGAATTGATTGGTGTAAATAGCTGCACCAATGCCCGCAGGAACCGCCAAAATCAAGGCGACAATTGCGATCATCAAGGAGCCAACAAACAGCGGCAATATCCCATAGAAATCCTGCCATTCTCCACCAGTGATCCAATTTTTTCCGGTGAGAAAGGAGGAAATTGCCGTGCCAAGCTTCACAGGCTTCTCCGCATCCCATGCTGCGAGAGCTTTGGGTGTGGCGGCCAATTCGTTTAAATATACTGGCAATGTTTTTTCGACGACCTGATAAAGCCGTTGCGCTTCAGGTTGTGTCAAAGCAATACTGGCTTTGCCGCTCCAGTCAGTGATTTTCTCATGCATGCTGCGGTGCATTTCTTGGCCGTCCTCACGCCCTGAGAGTAACTCTTTGAGCGGAGTAGCAGTGTCGGGCACTGTGGAGATAGCAGTCTGAGCTTCCGCCATCAGACGAGCTCGCTCTTCGGGAGTTTTTGCTGACTCCGCAGCGGCGATAAGTGTTTTGCGATCACGTTCAATGATATCAGCTGTATTTAACTCTTCTTTGATCACCTGCACACTGGAAGACATATCACTCACACTGGTGCTGAGATCAGCTCCGAGGGCTTCAAATTCATCGATCGCAGCTCGCATCGGCTCCAACGGCGTGGCAAACTTCGCACGCACTGTCGCATATTCAGTCGCGAGTTGATTGACCAATTCTGGCGTGTCTTCATTATCAATCGGACGAGCCAACATGGCATCGATGATCTGCTGGCGCTCTCCGGCACTCAAATGCGGAGTGAGTGGCAAATCTTTCATCGCCAGCGGCAACAATGCGGCATACTTTTGCTTGGCACTCTCGATCAAAGCAGGAGCTGGATTGGCGTCCTCGATGGTTTCGAAGTATTGGTCACGCGCGCTGGCAGTGAAGTCATCGATGTGAGAAATCAATGCGGAGGATTCGGTGGAACGCTGCAATTCCCGATCGGCGAGTCCATTGATTTCGGCGAAATACGCACGATTCATCACCGAGGTTAGTTGCTCATGAGAGGTGAGATTTTTCCGCGAAATGTCGATGTATTCCATCCCCGTGATGCGGTAAATTTGCAATTCACGTTGGTATCCTGGGAAAAAGCCCAAGCCTTCCTTGAGCAGGAAGCCGATGATCAGCAGCAAGATCACGATGGTGAGGCCTGCGTTCGAAGCGAAGAAATACTTGAAGATCCGATCAAACGAGAATCCCTTGCGGGAAAAGGCCGAGGGAGCTGTCGGTGTGGAGTTTTTTGGCATGAAATCGAGCGGTAGATGAAAAGAAACGCACCAGAGGCGCGGGCAGTCTAAAAATTGCGCGCCACAGCACAATCCCAGAATGTGACGTCAATGTGACGAAATTGTCACATTTGATCTACGCGTAAAAAAACACCGCAGCGAAAAAAGCTGCGGTGCTTGAGTAAAAAAATGATGGGAGTTATTTCGCGTGGATGAATCCAGTGGTATCAACGATTTTTTGAGCAGGCTCGGAGTGAACGAATTCGATGAACGATTTCACCTCGGCGCTGGAGTTTTCTGGAACATACAAGAAACACTCACGGGAATAGGCGTAGGTTTTCTTGTTCTCCGCCACTGGTGCAACATTATCAATGCTAATGGCTTTCACACCACGAGTTTTCGAGTAGGCCAGACCGACGTAACCGATGCCGCCTTTGTTCTTGGCCACTTCTTGAGCGATTTGCTCATTGCCTGCCATTTTCAGTGAGCTTGCTGGGTAGTCGCGACCATCCATAGCCAGTTTCTGCCAGTCTTTGTAGGTTCCAGATGAAGTATTGCGGGTGTAGATCGAGATCGGTCCAGGAGTGCCGCCGATTTCCGCCCAATCCTTGACTTGGCCGGTGAAAATTTTTGCCACTTGAGCTTTTGTGAGATTCGCCACGGGGCTGTTTTTGTTCACGATCACGCTGAGCATGTCATAGCAAACGATGTGCTCTTGGAGCGTGATGCCCTTGGTCTTGCACTCGGTCGTTTCCTCCTCCTTGATTTTGCGAGAGGACATGCCGATGTGAGCCGTTCCATTCGCAAGAGCAGGGAAAGCGGTAGAGGAACCCTCGGCAGCGATCTCGAACTTCACGTCCGCATGGCCGTCGGCTTTGTATTTTTCCGCCATCTGAGGAATCAACTTGGCACCCAAGGTGTCACTGCCCTTGAGGCTGATCGTTTGAGCGGATGCCACAGCGGTAAGCACAGCGGCGAGAATGATGTTTTGCATGGTTTTCATGTCAATCGAGTCTTGTTGTAGTTTATCTTGGGGAGTGACTGCTCAGCAGGCACGAGGATTGAATAAACCGCATTGAGACACATTGCCAAATGAACCTGTGTGACGAGTTTGTCACATTATACTATTCTCAATACTGTAGGTAGGTAATTTCAGCAAACACCAACTGTCAAACTTTTGCCGCAATTCATTTGCCAGTTGATCAAAACTCGTTATTCTGCACCTTCCTTTGACCCACAGTCTATGAGTGAATTGAAACATGTAGCGATCGTTGGCGCCACCGGTGCCGTTGGTGAAGAAATGCGTCTCTGCCTAGAGGAAAGAAATTTCCCCATCGGCAAACTCACGCTATTGGCCTCGAAACGCTCGGTGGGAAAAACCTTTCCATTTCGCGGTGAAGAGATCGCAGTGCAAGAACTCACGCACGATAGCTTCGCCGGCATCGACATCGCGCTGTTTAGCGCTGGTGGCTCGATTTCCAAAGAATTCGGACCCTCCGCCGCCGCAGCTGGATGCGTGGTCATCGATAACTCATCGGCCTTCCGCATGGATGAAGGAGTGCCGCTCGTCGTGCCCGAGATCAATCCCGCCGCCGCTCGCAATCACCCGAAAAACATCATCGCCAATCCGAACTGCACCACCATCATTTCCTTGATGGCGCTGGCCCCACTGCATGAAGCATTTGGCCTGAAATCCATCATCGCCTCCTCCTACCAAGCCGTTTCCGGCAGCGGAGCCCAAGGCATCGCCGAGCTCGAACAGCAAGTCCACGCCATCACTCACGGCCTGCCTTTGGAGCAAAAAGTCTATTCGCGCCAAATCGCCTTCAACGTCATCCCCCAAGTCGATGTCTTCACCGAAAACGGCTACACCAAGGAGGAATTGAAAATGCTGCACGAAGGTCGAAAAATCCTGGACCTCCCCCAGCTCAAAGTTTCCTGCACCTGCGTGCGCGTTCCCGTTTATCGCTCGCATTCGGTATCGATCACTGCCGTTTTTGACAAGCCGATCACCCCTGAAGCCGCACGAGCAGCCTACGCGGGCAAAAAAGGCATCCAACTCTGTGACGATCCAGCCAACGGCATTTTCCCCGTGCCTCTCGACACCACTGGCCAGGACGATTGCCGCGTCGGCCGCATCCGCCAAAACCTCGTGCTGGAAAACGCGCTCGATCTCTGGGTCGTAGGCGACCAAGTCCGCAAAGGTGCCGCACTCAACGCCGTGCAAATTGCCGAAATCCTCTAACAAAACGAGTATGGCCACTGCCGAATTCACGAAATATCTCAAGACCACTGCGGCCGAGGTCGATCGCGCATTGGACAAATTTCTCCCCGCCGAGAAAATCGCGCCCCAGACGATTCACAAGGCCATGCGCTACTCAGTCTTTGCCGGAGGAAAACGCCTGCGCCCGATCCTTTGCCTCGCTGCCGCCGAGGCCTGCGGTGGTGATCCGGAGAAAGCCATGGCCGCCGCTTGTGCCGTCGAAGTGCTGCATACGTATTCGCTGGTCCACGATGACCTCCCCTGCATGGACGACGACGACCTACGCCGTGGCCGCCCCACCTGCCACAAGGTTTTTGGCGATGGCATGGCCGTGCTCTGCGGCGATGCGCTACTCACCGAGGCATTTCTCATCCTCGCCCAAACCCCCGGCACACCACGCTACAAAGCCGATTCCTTCATCAAAGAACTCGCCCTCACCAGTGGCAGCCGCCACCTCATCGGCGGACAAGTCATGGATCTCGAAGGCGAAGGCAAGGATCTCAGCAAAGCCCAGCTCATACTCATCCACAAAGCCAAAACTGCCGCCCTACTCACCACCTCACTGCGACTCGGTGCCATGGCCGTCAATGCCACACCCGCCAAGCTGGAGGCACTCAGCACCTTCGGCCAATGCCTCGGCCTCGCCTTTCAAATCATCGACGACATCCTCGACGTCACCCAAAGCACCGAAGTCCTCGGCAAAACCGCAGGCAAAGATGCCAACGTCGCCAAGGCCACCTACCCCGCCATCGTCGGTCTGGAAAAGTCGCGCAAAGAAGCCGCCGCACT
>CANHKJ010000129.1 GCA_947460915.1 Verrucomicrobiia bacterium | reverse complement strand
AGCATACTCCTACCAGAGTGGTTTGGTCTTGCGCGGTACGGAGTCACCACTCTCCCGTGCAGCGATGATTCATGAATTTAGCCAAGGGGCAGGCTCTGCCGAGTGGGTTGAAATCCTCACTCTCCAGGCAGGAAGTTTCCGCAACTGGTCATTGTCCGATAATTCGGCTACCCGTCTCACTTTCGCTGCATCAGCAGCATGGGACAATATTCCCGCTGGCACTTTGATCGTTATCTACAATGGCTCCGCGAAAGATCCGCTTTTGCCTGCCGATGATGCCGATCCAAGCGACGGGAAAATGATCTTAGCTAGCAGTAATCTTACATTTTTCTCGGCTCCCAGCAGCTGGCCAGCGCTCGGGAATAGCGGTGATGCCATCGTTTTGCGTAATGCTACTAGCGCGGTGATCAGTCGAGTAGGATATGGTAATGACACCAGCTCGCAGCCCAACGTCGGCGCCGTGAATTCAGGCAAAGCGGCTTATTACACAGGAGGCGATGACGCAGGTTCATGGAATGCAAGTCAGTGGCTGGTTACAAGCTCCAGCACGGTCCGCCGTGCACGTGCATTGGCTCCTGCGATTTCCTTAGCTAGTGGTTCGTATGCACAGAATTTTTCGACCACTCCAGGCGCCTCGGGAACTGCCTATCCCGATGGATGGAGTTGTTTCAATGGTAGCACGGAAGACCAAATCATGGATGTGGGTACCGCAACGTCAACTTCAGGTGCCAACTACAACTACGGTTCGCGCATTGGCCTGTTAGGCTCAAGTGTTGCATTTGATACGAGTTCGTTAGTCTTGGCGATCGCGAATACTACTTCGTTGAGCAACTTGCGCATCAGTTATGATGTGCTGAAAATCCGTGAGCAAACTCGATCACATGATTTGATATTGGAATACAGCACCACCTCGCCCACCACAGGTTTTGTTGCTGTGGATGGCGCGAGCTATACCTCGGGAGCGATCGTTGCGGGGACTGCCACATCGTTTACAAACATTGCTCTGCCAGCTGCGTTGGAGAATCTGAGCTCTACGGTTTATCTACGATGGCTCTATAGGCCCAGTGCCGTGCCGGGTTCAGGCTCGCGTGATGGTTTAGCGTTAGACAATGTGCAAATTTCCAGCAGCACAAGCGGCACACCGAGCTTGCAGTTGTCGATCAGTCCCTCGACTTTTCCGGAAAATGCAGGCGCTAATGCCGCTACAGGCACGGTGAGTGTCGTGGTTGCACCTAGCACAAACCTTATTGTGACTTTGGCGAGTTCATCACTGCTGAATGTTACTGTGCCAAATTCAGTAACCATTCTAGCTGGACAAACATCGGCTAATTTCGCAATTGCGGCGATAGATGATAACGCAGTCGACGGTGTAGCCAATGCATCAATCAATGCTGAGGCTGCTGGCTACATCGCGGCAAATGCCAACATAACAGTCACTGACAACGAGGCTCCTGCGGAAGGTGTTACGCCAGGGGCTCCCAATAGTTTGGTAAATCAGCAATTTGTCACAGCCTTGCGCACTGGCGCACTCAACCTGCCTTCGCTTTTTCGTTGGGCAAGTGGTAATTTGATACCAGCTGGACTAAGTTTGGACAGTAGCTCTGGACTGGTCAGTGGATCTATTGCTCTGAGTGTCGCGGCTAGAGATTACCCACTTGTTATTGAACGCTACAACAGCCTGGATGAAGTGGTGAGTCAGAGTTTTTTGCTCACTGTTACAGCTCCGCCGTCGGGTACATATGCGGCGTGGGTTGCGAGCTTTGCGATCAACTCGCAAACCCAGCCTGATGCTGATATGGACGGGGATGGAGTCGCCAATGGCTTAGAAAATTTCTTCGGCACTCGCCCTGACCTCTCTTCCATGGGATTGGTGCAAGTCTCAGCTGCGAGTGGACAAATCATTTTTGAGCACAGCTTGTCAAATACTCCAGCCTCAGATCTATCGCTGGCCTATGAATGGTCGGTCGATCTTCAACAATGGCATAATGGTGGAACTACGGCAGGAGGCATTACTGTGAATTTTTCCACTAGCTTGATAAGTGATGTGATTGCACCAGCAAATGATGTGATACGCGTAATCGCCACGGCTACGGGCTTCACACCTGTTAAGCTTTATGCCCGAGTTCGTGTGACACAGGCACCATGAAAACGGTTAGTTTTTCTTGCAATTGCAATGACCAGTCTTGATGGCCTCAGGTGAGCACTTGCAGGGTTTGCAGTCGGAGCAGGCTTTGCTTCCGCAGTAAGAAATGGAAGCACCAATGCTGCAAGATGAGACGACCAAGCATGCGGTAGCACATAGAAAGAGAGTGGTGATACTTTTCATAATGGAAAAAAAATGTAGCATGCAAGCTGCGGCTGTCAATCAGGATCAATCATCGCTGGGCTGATCGGCGCGGCCTGTCAGCGGCTGCATCATGCGTTGTGGGATCACAAAGCGCAGAATGCCAGAGCGTGAGGGTGGTTTGATTTCGAGCATCGCGATCGCGCCTTTGCGGACTTCTACAGCGCCGCCTTCTCCATTGGTGACCCACGCGATCAGCGAGGAAAAGTCTGGTTCGTGCCCGACGATGCAAACGCGTTTGAATTCGAAAAAGGCACTCAACTCGCGCAGTGCAACATCAGGATGCATGCCGATGGTCAACCACGATTGGATCACAGGCCCTGGAAGTTGAGCTGCTTTGCAAAAATGCTCAGCAGTTTGTTTGGCCCGCACCATGGGACTGGTCAATACGATTTCCGGGAGTAGCCCGGCGAGACGCAGATACTCTCCTACACGACGCGCTTGGTCGATGCCTTTGCCAAGTAATGCGCGTTCTGCATCCCCCGCGGGAAGTCCGTGAGCTTCGGCCTTGCCGTGTCGTAGTAGGAGAAGTTCCATAGTATTGTAAAAATTACATGGTCATACCACCATCGACAGCAAGCACTTGGCCGGTAATGTAGCGAGCTTCTTTGCTGGCGATGAAAAGCACGGCGTTTGCGATATCGGCAGTTTCCCCGAAGGAACCGAGCGGGATTTTTGTCATGACTTCTTCGCGTAGTTTTTCCGATAGCTCACCGGTCATATCCGTGGTGATGAAACCAGGGGCGACTGCATTGCATGTTACTGCACGGCCAGAAAGTTCACGCGCAACGGCTTTGGTGAAACCAATCAATCCCGCCTTGCTTGCCGAGTAGTTTGCTTGTCCAGCATTACCAATGAGGCCGATGACTGAGGCGATGTTGATGATGCGCGGATCTTCTGCTTTCATCAAGGTGCGCATGAATGCTTTTACCGTGTTGAAGGCGCCCTTGAGATTGGTATCGAGCACGGTGTTCCAATCTTCTTCTTTCATGCGCATCAGCAAACCATCTCGTGTAACTCCTGCGTTGTTGACGAGAATGTTGACGGTGCCGAAATCAGCAATGATCTGTTTGCCCAGCTCTTGCACGGCTTCGTGATCTGCGACATCGACGGCATAGGCTTTGGCAGATCCCGGATGACTGGTGTTGAGTTCATCCGCCACGGCTCCGCAACTGGAGAGACTGCGGCTGACTACCGCGACCTTGCCTCCGTTTTCGACAAATGCTTTGGCGATGGCCTGACCAATGCCCCGGCCACCACCGGTGACCACTGCGACTTTTCCTTCAAAATTTGGCATGCGCGGAATTTGCGCATTTTTCGTGTAGCAGTCAAAACATTCCTTTGCTAAGTTAACTGAACGTGTTGTTAGTATTGGTATACTGCTCTTGAAAAAACTCCGCCGCATATCACTCTTGCATGGTTACGTTGAATCAGGTCGCGTCATTGCTCTTGGGTGCAGTGCCACGCATTTTAGAGGTGATTCTTTTCCCTCATGAATTGAGAGGTCTCGGAGCTCGGATTAAGGAAATGAAAGTTCGATTTCCGCAGGTGACTTCGCATATCATCTTGCGCCATTTTCCTACGAATCATCTCTTCGATCTCTTTTTTTTCTCTGTTCAATAACTCGAACCTCTCGGAGGAATCTCAAAAGGGTGAAGATAATCGCTGCATTTTCTTTTACTCGATCATCGGTGGATTGGATTAACTGCTCAAAGCTGTTGCCATTGAATTGCAAAAAGCTCGTGGCATCATGCGCAGAAGAAAATCGATCTTCGTGATGGAGAGTATAGATTTGTGATCAACGGGCGAGAATCCGCGGTGCACTGGTCGTGCCGAAACGATCAGCGCTACTGATGGCCACAGCCTCGGCAAAAGGTATGCTCACGGTTTGTTCTTGCGGGCCAAGAACTTGATAGGTGAACCATTTGCCCTGATAGCGAGCTTGCAAAATGGTTTTTTTGATGGCGGGATCGCGATGTTTCCAAGAGATTTTAGTTTCTTTGCCCTCGGCACGCGCCGAAGCTTCTGGCATAGCGGGCGCGATTCTTGGCGCACCTGCGAGTGGTGGAACGAGTGCTCCGGTGCCATAGGCTTTTTTCAACAGCGCGTTGACGTTGTCGCGATTTTCCATCAGCGCTTTCACACTCCAATGCAAATGTCCTGCGTGCTGTGAGCCAGGAATCGTGCGGCTGAGCATCACTTGGTTGTAGATTTCTTCGGCTTTGCGTGTGGGGTCCTCGCTGCTCGACAAACGTGATGTGGCAATGCCCGGCCAGACGGGTCGAGAACCCTGAGCACGCCACCATTTTAGCAAAAGTGGATAACTCTGAGGCCCCTCAATGCGCCAATAAAGCTGCGGTGCCATGTAGTCGCACCAACCATTGGCTAGCCACTTGCGCGCATCACAGGCGAGATCCTCGTAGGCATTCAACTGCGCTGTCGTGCCCTCGGGGATTCCTGGTTTCCAAATGCCAAAGGGACTGATGCCGATGCGCAACCATGGTTTCACCTGTTTGAGTTGCGCATACATTTGCTGCACAAACTGATCGACCAGTGCACGGCGTTCTGCATTGGTCTTGCCATCGGCAAAGCGTGCGCCGCCAATCGGATAGGGATAAAAATAATCATCGATATGAATGCCATCCACATCGTAGCGGCGGGCGACGTCGAGCATTGCTGCGAGAGCACGCGTGCGCGTTTCGGGAATCGCAGGATCGCACCACTTCATGGTAGCGTATTTTTTGGTTAGAGATGGGGCACTGCGCGTGATGTGATTCGGTGCCACAGGAGCTGCTGCATTCGCGAGAGCGCGAAAGGGATTGAACCATGCGTGGACTTCGATGCCACGACGGTGAGCTTCGGCAATGGTGAAGGCGAGGGGATCATAGCCCGGAGATTTTCCCATGGTGCCGGTGAGCCATGATGACCAAGGCTCGCGGCTCGACTCATACACCGCGTCGCATTGAGGTCGCACCTGAAAAATCAGAGCGTTCATGCGCAACTCGACCATGCGATTGAGAATCGCGACCATTTCCGCTTTCTGCGCTGCTGCGGATAGCGTGCTTTTGCTCGGCCAATCGATGTTGTAAATCACTGCCGCCCATGCTCCGCGAAACTCTCGCGTCACAGCGGGGATGTTCTCTTTGACTGGCCGATAAGGCTGAGCCCATAGAACGGAGGCCAGCATCAGCCAGCAGGCGGCGATGATTTTTTTGTGCATCATCCGTTCAACTTGTGAAGAGCTTTTGGCAAGAAAATGCCGTCCTTGCGAATCAACTTGCCATCGAAGTAAATTTCGCCACCTCCGGTGTCTTTGCGTTGGATGCTCACCATGTCCCAGTGCACTTGCGAGCGATTGCCATTGTCGGCTTCTTCGTAGGCTTGGCCTGGAGTGAAGTGAAACGATCCACTGATTTTTTCATCGAACAAAATATCGCGCATCGCATGGCGGATGTGTGGATGGAAACCAAGGGCGAACTCCCCAATGTAGCGCGCTCCGGGATCGGCATCGAGAATGCGATTGAGCTCTTTGGTTTTACCTGGGGATTCCGCTTTGACAATTTTACCTTTTTCAAACGTCAGTACGATGGAGTCAAAGGGAATGCCTTGATAAATCGTCGGTGCATTGTAAGAGATCACACCTTCCACGGAATCCTTCACCGGAGAGGTGAATACCTCGCCATCGGGCACATTGTAGTTGCCTCCACTGGTGACGGCGGGAATGTCTTTGATCGAGAATCGCAAATCCGTGCCCGGACCTTTGATGTGGACATCACTGGTCGCATCCATGAGTTTTTTCAAGGCATTCATGGCGGGGATGAGTGCTTTGTAGTCGAGCAAGCAACACTTGAAGTAAAAATCCTCGAAGGCCTCGGTGCTCATGCCGGCTTGTTGTGCCATGGATGCTGTAGGCCAGCGCAACACACACCACTTGGTTTTCTTGACGCGATGATCGATGACCCCGCGCGTTTTGCCCATTGCCAACTTCATGCGCTCGGCGGGAACATCGCTGGTTTCGGCGATGTTTGATGAACCACGAATGGCAATGTAGGCATCCATGTCCTTCATTTCGTGCAGCAAATGTTTGGCGATCAAGGAATATTGTTCGTCAGTGGCTCCGCGTAACATTTCGCGATTGAGTCGATTGCTGTGCAGGCGCAAAAGCGGCACAGCTCCGACGGCGCGAGCCTCGCGAATCAAGGCAATGCCGATGCTCTCCGGCACATCGTAGAGATCGAGAAGAACCTTTTCGCCTTTTTTGAGTGAGGTCGAATAGCGAACCAATTGCTTGGCCAAGTCATCAATGCGTGAGTCGTGCATGAAGCGAGTGTGCATGAAACGAGGAAAAGGTCAAAATTTTTAGCGCAGTGCAGATGGATGCTGCGTCTTGCGCGCAAGGACTCTGGAGGCATTTGCGATTGCTAGTTTGTGGAAGAGTGGCAACGGTCCTGTGGGCTCGATCATCACAGCCACGCTTGGCGCTTTTCTACTGCTTTTGATCTTCGCGAAAAAGGGCAAAAATAATCGAATTTCCAGATCGCGATCACTAATGCTTGCCATCGAGTCAGGTTTCGTTTGATCATTGGCGCATGCGATACGCCGAACGATTAGCTGCCCGGATTGCCACAACAAATTCCCGACTCTGTGTCGGACTGGACCCTCGCCCCGTAGATGGCAACATCGCTGCCGTCGAAGGATTTCTAAAGTCGGTCGTCGAGCAAACATGGGAACATGCGGCGGCATTCAAGCCGAACATGGCCTACTTTGAGGCAATGGGCTTGCAGGGGATTGAAATTCTCGATCGCCTGTTGCCGTGGATGCCGCGCGAAGTGCCAATCATTCTCGATGCCAAGCGCAGCGATATCGGAGAGACGCAGAAATACTATGCACATAGTTATTTCGAACACTGGAAAGTGGATGCTGTCACGCTGAATCCGTTTCTCGGCTATGATTCGATCGAGCCATTTCTCTCGTGGGAAGGCAAAGGGATCTATCTGCTGGCAGTCACCTCGAATGCTGGTTCGCAGGATTTTCAGCAACAAATTTTGGCTGATGGCCGATCGGTGTTTGAGCTCGTTACCGCTCTCGGTGAGCGTTCGCGCGCTGCCAACATGGCCACCGATGTTGGCTACGTCGTCGGTTTGACCAATTCTGCTGGGGTCTTGCCCAAGATTCCCGATGCTCCCTTATTAGTGCCCGGTTTGGGTGCGCAAGGTGGCGACCTCGCGGCCCTTGCCGCTGCGGGACGCAGTGCAGGCGATGTGATCAATGTGTCCCGTGGTGTTCTCTACGCCAATGATGATTTGAGCTATGGCCAACGGGCCAAACATTGGGCCGAAATGATCCGCGCCGCTTACAGCGCCTGAGGGACTTGATTGGCTAGCTCATCGTGCTGTGCTTGCGCAACCAGCGATCACTGATGATGTCGGCTAGGTGATGAGCCAGGTGTTCTTTCGTATCGCGCGGCAAAGCGGTGTTTTCTGCGGCTTCGACAATCAATACTTCGTTTTCTGCCGAGTCAAATCCGATGCCAGCTTGAGAAACGTCGTTGGCGATGATCATGTCGCAGCCCTTGCGTTCCAGTTTGGTGCGCGCATTTTCTTCCAAGTTTTCGGTTTCTGCAGCAAAGCCTACCAGATAGCCCATGAAGCCCATGACCTGACGCGCCGAGCCCAAAATATCGGGAGTCTTTTTCAACTCAAGGGTGAGCGAGTCTGCAGATTTTTTGATCTTTTGT
>CANHKJ010000128.1 GCA_947460915.1 Verrucomicrobiia bacterium | reverse complement strand
GCGGCAAACACGCCCTTCCGACGTCACAAATCATGGGTGCATGAAGGCGGCATCAGCACGCCGCTCATCGTGCACTGGCCTCGACTGATCAAATCGCAAAACGCTCTGCGCCATACGCCGGCCCACGTCATCGATGTCGTGCCGACCATCCTTGAGCTTGCAGGCGTGACCAAACCGCAAGAGTGGCAAGGCACTCCCGTTCCACCGGCACCAGGGAAAAGCCTCGTCGCAGCATTTGCTAACGACACAACCATCGAACGCGAGAGCCTGTGGTGGCTGCACGAAGGCAATCGCGCCTCGCGCGTCGGCGATTGGAAACTGGTCGCCCTGCGCGATCACGACTGGGAACTCTACAACCTCGCCAACGACCGCACCGAGCAACACAACCTCGCCAGCAAACACCCCGACCGCGTCAAAACTCTCTCTGATCTCTGGGAAAAACAAACCCAAGCCTTCACCGAGATGGTGAAATGATTGCAGTCCATCGAACGCCCCGCTGCACCGACGAATCGCATCCTCGCTCATGAACGACAAGGCTGTGCGAAAAGGGAAAAGGTAAAAAATGGGAACAGAAGCAAACGAAGGCAACGAAGAAGGGAAAACGAAGAATCGAGCACTTCGTTACCTTCTGTGTTCATGGGTAAAAATGAGAGGTTTTTTGATTGGGCAGCTCGCGGGAATTTTTTTGATTTTCATAGCATGCTGTCTAACAAAAAATAAAAATACTTACATCCAAGGCCTGACCCCATTTATCGAAAACGCAACAGCGCATCGATTTTCCCCGCTAACACCCGCGTGGGCCCGTTCAACAACCGATAGCTTCGAGGTTCCGCTGCGCTTCACTCGAAGCTATCTTTGGGGTTGGTTTTTCTTCATTACCAGATACCACGGATGGGGCGGGTGCGCCCACGGGATTGTGGCTTCGGTATGTTGTCGGAGGATCGGATGTCACACGTAAAAGAGCAGCTTGGGCACTTGACCTCATTTTTGGTTGGGTGGGGTTGCTGCAAAATAGACACGCGACGTTGATTAAAGCAATTCGGGCAGGCATAGTGGACAGGTGCTCCCGAGCCATCGGAAACTTGGCAACTTTGGTAGAGATGCAGCCCCTTCCTAACCTCTACCAGCGAGTATTTCTTGAGGAGGTTCGACTGTTCGCGCTCTGCAAGAAGCTCGCGCTCAAACTGATCTTTATCCTTCAGGATTTCCAAGGCTAGTGCCTGTGTGCGCAGCAAAAAATCTTGGACTTCCGCCACCCGCTTTTTCACACTGGAGACGATCTCATCGTCCTCCGAAGGTGCTCCTAGGCTTTTTACGCCTTGGAGAACGTCAAGCGCACCCTTGGCCGCAGTTAGACCTGACGTAACGACTTCAATTATTTCTACAGTATTCATAATTCAGTTCCAATGATTCTTCACCGTTCAATTCGCACATCTACAGGCTCGTTATCTACATGCACACGTAAAGGTAAGTCGTCTATCTCGACCTCAAGCGGTGCATCAACTTCAACCCTAACTGCATCCCAAACACGAACGTATGGCATACTCTCCTCAATATCCTTGAAATCATTCCGCCCATTCAACTCTTTTCGTAAATCCCCGAGCGTCGGAGGCATCCTCCAAGAGATTCGTGCCAGAACTAGTAGTATCCCAAGCAGTAAAATGTTGGTTACTACATGATGCGTGATTCTCAAAGCCTTAAATCTTACCATTAACCAATTCATAATCTTATGTCATCAAATAATTCTTCTGCACGACTTGTTAGACTTCTTGTCTATTATTGCGGTTGATCTCATTTCTCAAGAATTAACCAGTGTTCAGGATTCTCTTCGAGGCTAACGACATATGAAGCGTCTTCGGGAGTAACCCCAGGCATTATGTATTGGCGAACAAAGTCATCAATCGTTCGATCAGCCAGGGAGATGAGGTGAGCGATTAACGGGCGAGTCGCTTGGGCAGTCTCATCAGAAATAAAGGGGCTTCGAGTGTTTATCGCCATCTCTCCTGCCTTGATGTCGACCCGAAGTTCACTGACAAATCCCCATTCAGCCACCGGCCCATCCAAATCACGATGCGCAACAATCTTGTCTCGAATCTGGATGATGCTGTTATGTGTATCTCTGTGTTCAGTGGGTATGATGTCCTCTGATAGCCGAACCGCTTTGCGCTGCTTGAATGGCCTTCCATAGGCTCCCACGAACGCTGCTGTCAGAGCCTTCCGATCAAGGCTTCCCAGAGGCGCATCTCCTTCAAGGATCTTGGCTACGTAGTGGTCGGCGTCAATAAACGCTGATCGAGCATATGCGTGCTGCCAAAATAGGATTCGCTCTTCGCGTGATGGGGGCTTCATATTTTTTGCCTAACAGTATTAATTAGTAGGATCCCGTAGTGTTATATCACACGGGGTTGACGAGATGAGAAAACAGATTTTTCACTGGTATTGCAAGGATATTATCTTTTGTCGTGTTTATATCACTTGATTTTTACGTTTTTTCTAAAATCAAGATAGCGACGCTGATATACGCACGCTATTCTCTTTGGGCGGCACATATTTTTACTCGACCCATGAATCAGGCGCGTGGGTTTTTTCTCGTTAGGATGGAAGGAAAGACACCGAAATGGGCGATCAGAGATGGGGCGGGGTCGAGTGCTGCACGGCGGCGACTGGGAACTTTCTCCTCTCGCCAGCCAACATCCCGACCGCGTCAAAACTCTCGCCGAGCTCTGGGAAAAACAAACCCAATCATTCACCGAGATGGTGCAGTCAGGCGCTGGTGTTTTTCATGAGTCGATCCAACGATCTGAGCGTAAGAACTGCTGTCTTACCCCGCGTGATGATTACTCGGGCTTTTTCTCGGGTTCGCGGTAGTCGGGGAAGCCCATGACGCGGGGGGCGCGGCTGCCGGGCTGGTTGATGATGAAGTAAATGCTGCGCGAGCGTGGATCGTGGGTCCACTTGGTTTCGCAAAGCGGGTAGAGATCTTGTCTTCCTACGATGTAGTAGCTGAGGTTGACGTTGTAGTCTTCGTTGCCGCTGGCGGGGGCATCGAGGATGGCACGGCTCTGCGGTTTCATGTCGAGCTTTTGTGAGCCCACTTGGCCGCCGACGCGGGTGCTGGTGAGGTTGTACCAGAGCATTTGGCCTTTTTGAAAGCTATCGGGATTGGCGGGGATGATCTGCATGCGCATGGGCACATCCTTGTTGGTGGGGTCGTGCGCGAGGAGCAGATAGAATTCGTTGGTGGTGGCGGGCACCTGGATTTTCGGGCTGGTGGCGGGTGCGGCTTGGTCTGCGGGCAGTGCCTGTGTGGCAAGGCTGAGGGTGATGTCACCTGCGGGCAAAACGTAGGGCGGCGAGAGATTGAGGCGTGGGAGTTCTACTTCTTGCGCGGCTCCTGCGAGGGCGGGATCCGTGCTGGCGTGGAGGTGGATTTTTTCGGGAGCCTCGGCAGGGCCATTGAGGAAGAGGATGCGGACCGTGCGTTCTGTCTGTGCCAAAAGGGAGGAAGCACAGGAAATGAGTGAGGCGCAGATGAGAACAGCGAGGCGCGGGTAGAGGGTGCGGTGGTTCATGCTAAGAGGATCGGCAGTTTAGATTTCTTCCTCGCGGAGCCAGCGGAAGGAGACGATGGTGAAGCGGCGACCAAAGGCTTTGTTGAGGGCTCTGATCGAGGGGGTAGCAAGTTCGGCCGCTTCGCTGGGGTCGGTGTAGTCGCGGGTGCGCTGGACAACGGCTTCGCACCAAGCGCGGGCTTTGATGTTGTTGTTGGCATCGCGTGCATCGCCGTAGGCGCGGATGCGGAAGGTATCATCGCGGGCGGAGAGAATCGGTGCAAGGGGGCGTAGGATGTCAGCCTGGCGGGTCCAGCCTGGGAGTCCGTAGGCACTTTCGCCCACGGCGGCATCGGGGAATTGGTATTCGGGGCTGGCACCACCCACGGGCATGGCACCGGCGTCTTTGGAGAGCCCTTGGATGGCCGAGTAGGGGTTGAGAGCGGATTTTTTCGATAGCTCATTGAGGGCGGATTGAATCGCGCCAGCGAGGGCGAGATTGCCGGAGCTGAGCTGGCGATTGACAAATTCGGACAAGGAGAGAAACGGACCACGCAGGCGGACTTGCTCGACGATCAGGCGGGCGAGTTCATCCAGTTGATCTTCGTCAAAGGTGCGATAGCCGGCAAATTCTGCGGACTCAGGAAAAGAGCCAGATGAACCTTGGCGACGAGCCTCGACATCACCGGCGATGCTGAAGCGGCTGTGGGGAAAATCTTCCTTGCCTGAGGTGGCGATCGACCATGAGGCTCCGCTTTCAGTAATGTGTGCGGTCTTTTGTTGACGAGCATGACGCAGCAGCGCGCGCCACGCGGTCTCTGAGGTAGAGTTGACATTGAACATGCCCTCGACTTCGAGGCGTGAGGCGATGGTTTTCCAGCCGTTGCGATCGCGGACATTTTTGTTGAACAAAGTGGTGGCCTCGGTGGCAGAAATGGCAGCTTTTTGACGATCGAGCGCGATGGCTTGGTAGGCGCGGTTTGGCAGCGGCTGTGTACCGGTGACGAATTCCTGATAAACGACCTGCATGGATTTGCCGGAGGAGCCGAAGTTGGTCGGATTGGGCGCGATGGAGGAGAAGAACCAATCGTCGAAGAGGATGTGATTGGCGCAGTAGGAGTCATCGTGCTGGAGGTTTACCGCGTCGTTAGAATTGCTATTGCTATTGAATACGGCATTGGGCGGGAGCAGGGGAGAGGCATCGCTGTTGCCAATGAGGTTGATGGCGTAGGGTGGAATCGGGTTTTCATAACGCAGATCCCAGTTTTGCAATTCGCCGAGCGAGGAAAGCGGGCGAGTGGGTAGCTCTGCGATGACGCAGCGCGAAAGTCCATCTGCTTTGTTGAAGCCGGTGACGATGTAGCCGCGCCCGGTGGCATCGTTGGTGTTCGGAAGCCAACTATCTCCTGCTCCCGCGTGTTTCACGAAGCTGTAGTCGAAAGGAGAATTCACGGGGTGTCCCGTTCCGTTGTATTTGCGTCCGATGGTGCTCTCGACTTCGTCTTTTCCACCCATCGCTGTGTAGTTGACGAGTGGGCTCGACTGCACAAAGCCCTTTGCGGCGATGTGCGTATTGCTGGCCATGCGCGCACCAAACATCGTGGACATAAACGGGGTGGGATTTGCGACGGAAGCACTCAATGTGCTCTGCGCCATCTGTGTGAGCGGCGGATAGACTTTGTCTGCGACAGCAGGTGGATAGACCATGCGGTAAACGAGGTGGCGGCGACCAGCAATGGACATATCAAGGTAAATGCCTACGCCTGGTGCACCATCGAGATAAGAGGTATCAAATTTCGCATCGGCCTTGATGCTAGAACCGGCAGGTACTGCCATTGGTTGGCCAGCGGAGTTAACGACGGGGAAGAAGTGACCACCTTTGCTTCGGTAGCCTACGGCAAGTTCGCTGATTTCAGTGGCGGCAATAGGTGCTGTGCTTTGTGGGCTGAACACGCGTGTTTCACCGGGCTTGAGTGTGAAGGCACTTGCGATGTTATAACGCAGGCTGGCCGTGGTGGAAAGTGCAGGAGTGTTGTTGGTGGCCCCTGCCATGAGTGCTTGGTAGTTGGTGTTCGTGGTGGAATTGACTGTGTATCGCAGAGCTGCGGGGAGCGGTTTGGGAATGCTGAAACTAAGGGCCGCAGCCGAGGTGATCTCGACGTTGTAGGGATTCCACATGGTGATGATTGGAGTAAGCAATAATCGAGGTTCGAGGCTGCCAGCGGGCGGTGCTGGCTGGCCTGCAGTGGCCGTGGCGGGCCCAGCCCAGTGAGAAAACACCCACTGAATCCGGGCGATCACTGGGATGGCTCGCACTTTGTGGATGAAGCTGTAGGTGTTTGCGGTGTCGTCAATGGCGTAGGAGTTCGGCGTGCTGTTCGAGAGAATGATGCGATTGCCTGTAGCGCTGAGACGTTTGTACATGGTAGCATACTCCTTGAGGTTTTCCCACGAGCATACGGCACCGAATTGGTAGATGGGGATTTCACTGCCGCCGCCGCGATAGGTGGACCATGGATAAAGCATGGATTTGCTCGCTCGTGTGTTGGATCCAGCAGGCAGTGAGCACAGCACATCTTGCGTCGGTGTGGCGCGAAATAGAGGCAGGGAACTGCTGCCGACGGAGGCGTAGTTTTCGGTGAAAATCGAGAGATCTTTGCGCCAGCCACCTGTGGCGGTGTTGGTCAGCAAGCCCTTTGACCAGGGGCTAAGATCGTGGAAAAATTCCTTCGATGCGAGGATATCGCCAGAGCCTGCAATGAGGTTGATTTGATCGAGCGAGGAAATTTTATCGACTTGAGTCGGGTTGCCGTTGAGGGACTCCAAGCGAAAAATTTCGGGATCGGCGATGGCGTGTGATTTTGTGATGCCAGACCAGCCGGCGGGGTTGTCGTTGGTGGGTTGGTAGGGCGCGGGGATGTGAGCTTTTTGATTTTCTCCGCTGACATACCATGCGTAGCCGCCGTTTTTTGAGGCATCGATGCGGATGTTGCTGGGTGGGATGTGGATTTGCAGTTGATCGCGGTTTGGTCCTTTGCCCACGGTGGATTCGCCGATGAGAGGCACACTCTGCGGAGATATTTTCGTGTCGGGTAGGGATGCGGAGTCGCCAGGTGCCGCAAGTGAGTGAGAGGTGAGCCAGCGGAGAAAGCGCTGGTTTTTCGACGATTTGTAATTTCCTGGGGAAATGGGGCGTCCTTGAAAAGAGCCGGTCTGGGTGTGATCGGAGCCTTCCCAGCTTTTCCACACGCCGAGGATGGGCGGGTTAGTTTTGTTCAGAATATCGGCGCGGGCTGTCACTCGGGTGTCTGCTCCTGCATCTTTCTGCAAGGCGCCCAGTGCGAGCATCAATGACATTCGTGCATTGGATCGCGCCGTGGCATAATCGTTTTGGTAGCTGGATTGCCGTAAGGTCACGGAGCTCAATGAGAGCACGCCTACGGCCACCATGGTCAACAGCACGAGCAGGGAAATCGTGATCACCAAAGTGAATCCCCGGGGAGTATTGGGAAGATTTTTCATAGGAAAGGTTGCTTGGAGTTTGCGAGATCACAATATCATACGATGTAATGACATCACAAGAGGTTTTTGTGACTGTATGCAAAAAAAGAATGGATTCTTAAACTGCGCGATGCTTTCGGGAAATTTCTTTTCAAGAGAAGGATTCGGCACTATCGTGCGCCGCGCCACTCTGGCACTACCCCGAATTTTTCTATGTCCGACGCCGACGAAACCAAATCTGACTTCATCCGTGATATCATCGCCACTGATCTTGCCACGGGCAAACATCAGAGCATCATCACCCGATTTCCGCCGGAACCGAACGGATACCTGCACATCGGCCACGCCAAGTCGATCTGCTTGAACTTTGGTATCGCTTTGGAAAATCGCGGTGTGGGTGCGAAGTGCCACCTACGCTTCGATGATACTAATCCCTCGAAGGAAGAAGTCGAATACGTCGAGAGCATTCGCGAGGACGTGAAATGGCTCGGCTTCGAGTGGGATGCGCTGCATTTCGCCAGTGACTACTTCGAATTTTACTTCGATTGCGCCATCTCTCTCATCGAAAAAGGCCTCGCCTATGTCGATGAGCAAACGCACGAGCAAATGCGCGAAACCCGAGGCAATCTCAATGTCCCCGGCACTCCTTCTCCGTGGCGCGAGCGTCTGATCTCCGAAAATCTCGATCTTTTCCGTCGCATGCGCGCGGGAGAATTTCCCGATGGCGCCATGGTCCTGCGCGCCAAAATCGACCTCGCCTCCTCGAACATGAACCTGCGCGATCCCGTGCTCTATCGGATCATGCACGCCCATCACCACAATACCGGTGATGCTTGGTGCATTTACCCGATGTACGACTACGCGCATCCCCTCGAAGATGCCCTCGAGCACATCACCCATTCCCTTTGCACCCTCGAGTTCGAAAATCATCGTCCGCTCTACGATTGGGTGATCGAAAATTGCCCCGTGCCCGCCAAGCCGCGTCAGATCGAATTCGCGCGCCTCAATCTCACCTACACCGTGATGAGCAAGCGCAAGCTG
>CANHKJ010000127.1 GCA_947460915.1 Verrucomicrobiia bacterium | reverse complement strand
CCTGAGAAAAATCTCTACGTCTTTGACCGCGCTATCACCCGCACCAATCCTGACGGCACTGCGGTGACCAATTACATCGACTTGTATAAAGCCGGGCACTTTGTTTGTGAGACGAAGCAAGGCTCCTCCGAAATCATCGCTGAGGAAGATGCAGCCAAGCCCAGTAGCACCAAGCTCGGACACGGCAAGCGGGGCTCCGCTGCTTTTGATAAAGCGCTCGAACGCGCCTACAATCAAGGGCGCGATTACATCACTTCCTTGCCAGCCAATCATGGCAGACCACCGTTTTTGATCGTCTGCGATGTCGGTTACTCGATCGATCTCTATGCCGAATTCACCTGCACAGGCGGGCGTTATGAGAGATTCCCTGATCCGAAAAATCACCGCATCGTCCTTGCCGATCTGCACCGCCCAGAGATCCGTGAGCGCCTCCGTGCCGTTTTCACCGATCCTCATTCGCTCGATCCATCCAAGAAAGCCGCCGAAGTCACGCGTGATATTGCCGATCGCTTGGCGAAGCTGGCGAAGTCTCTGGAAGCCGCAGGGCACGATCCCCAAGTCATCGCAGGATTTCTTCAGCGCAGCCTCTTCACGATGTTTGCCGAGGACATTGGCCTGCTTCCCGAAAACGGCTTCAAGGACATTCTCGAAAAGGTCAAGGATTCCCCGCATGGTTTCGTGCCACTGGTCACGGCCTTGTGGAAGGAAATGGCTACGGGCACCAGCTACTCGACCTTGCTGATGAAGGAAATCGCCCACTTCAATGGCGGACTCTTTGAAAATACCACCGCGCTGCCGCTCAATCACGGGCAACTGAGCATGCTCATCGATGCCGCAGGCACCGATTGGTCAGGCGTGGAGCCTTCCATCTTCGGCACACTGCTCACCCGTGCTCTGGATTCACGCGAACGCCACAAGCTCGGAGCCGAATACACTCCGCGCTCCTACGTAGAACGCTTGATCCGGCCCACCATCATCGAGCCGCTGCGCGATGAATGGGAGTCCGTGCGCATCGCCGCCGCCAAGCTCCATGCTGATGCAGAGATCCTAGAAGTGCAGGCCGATCTGCGCCAACAAGAAATGAACGCGCTGGGCACCACCAAAGAAGCTCAAGCCATCGGCGTCGAACGCAATAAGCTCTTGGCCGATGCGAAAAAGAAAGACGCCGAGGCACTCAAGCTTGTCACCGCCTTTCATCGCCACCTCTGCGGCATCAAGGTGCTCGATCCCGCTTGCGGCACCGCCAACTTCCTCTACGTCACCCTAGAGCACATGAAGCGCCTCGAGGCCGAGGTTCTCGAACTCGTTACCGCTCTTGGTGGTGATGCCACCTTCGAGATGAACGAATACAAAGTCCGCCCCGAGCAATTCCTCGGGCTGGAACTCTCGCATAATGCCGTCGCCATTGCCCAACTGGTTTTGTGGATTGGTTACTTCCAGTGGCAGCGCAAGACCACGGGCAAAGCTGATACGGGCGACCGACCCTTGTTGCCAAAAACCCAGAGCATTCGCCAACAAGATGCCGTTCTCGCCTACGATGAGAAAATCCCGCGCATCGATGAAGAAACGGGAAAAATTCTCACCATCTGGGACGGACACAGCACCAAGCCGCATCCCGTCACCGGAAAAGAAGTGCCCGATGAGACCGCCCGCACCGTCATCTTCGACTACATCAATCCCCGCCGCGCCGAATGGCCTCAGGCCGATTACATCGTCGGCAATCCGCCGTTTATTGGAGCCTCTCGCATGCGTGATGCCCTCGGAGATGGCTATACCGAAGCTCTGCGTAAAGCGTGGAAAGGCGATGTGCCCGAGTCTGCGGACTTAGTGATGTTCTGGTGGGCAAAAGCAGCGGTTGAAACAGTTGCAGCACGCACGAAACGCTTCGGCTTCATCACGACTAACTCCATTCACCAAACCTTCAACCGCCGCGTCATGGAGCCCTACGTGACCGTGGCGGAGGCGTCTCGCCTCCCAGCCCCTCTTCACCTCGCCTACGCCATACCAGACCATCCTTGGATCGACTCCGCCGACGGAGCTGCCGTCCGCATCGCCATGACCGTCGCTGCGCCCGGAAAAGGTGAAGGCGTGTTAGAAAAAGTCGTCGATGAAAGTCCAATGGAACATGGCGAGTGCGAAGTATCACTATTAAGAACACGTGGCACTCTTGCTGCAAATTTGCAAACAGGTACGGACCTAACAGCTCTTTATGAATTGAAATCAAATGATCAATTATGTTGGGAAGGGATGAAGCCCCACGGAAAAGGTTTTTTGCTAACCCAAGCAGAGGCTGTTGAACTTGGCTATTGGGAAGATAATGCCCCCAAAAAACCTCTACGTTATTATTTTAATGGAAGGGATTTAGCTGACAGACCTAGAGGCGTTCTGATTATAGATCTTTTCGGAATGCCGGAAAAAGAAGTTTCCAATACTTACCCTGAAATTTTCAATTACATACTGACAGCGGTTAAGCCCGAACGAGATCAAAACAATCGCGATATATACCGTATCAATTGGTGGATTTTTGGAGAACCAAGAAAAAGAAATCGTCCTTCTATCGAGGGATTGAGTCGATATATCGCGACTGTAAAAACGGCAAAACATAGAAACTTCATTTTTCTCAATGGTAACGCTTTACCTGATAGTAAACTAATCGCATTTGCCTCGAATGACGCTTACAATCTAGCCGTTTTATCGTCTTCAGTTCATTGCACATGGACTCTTAAAGTTGGATCACATCTGGAAGACAGACCAACATACGTAGTTGGATCATCTTTCAACAAATTCCCCTTCCCCGCACTCAAAGAAGGAGAACTGAAGCAACGCATCCGCGATCTGGGCGAGCGCTTGGATACGCACCGTAAGCGCCAGCAAGAATTGCATCCCAGCCTCACTCTAACGGGCATGTACAATGTGTTAGAGCAACTCCGCAGTGGAGAATCTCTAACAGAAAAAGACAAAGTCATCCACGACCAAGGACTCGTCACGCGCCTCAAACAACTCCACGACGAACTCGATGCCGCCGTTTTGGAAGCCTACGGGTGGAGCGACTTGCTCAAACTGCCTTCCTCAACAGATTTCAGCATTTCAGAATCTCAGCGTTTCAGCATTTCCGCAGCTGAGCTTCTCACGCGCCTCGTCGCCCTGAACCACCAACGCGCCGCCGAGGAAAAACAAGGACTCATCCGCTGGCTTCGCCCAGAATACCAAAACCCCAAAGCTGGAGAAAGCATCCAACCCACACTCGCCGGCACCGAAACCGAGACAACGCCCAAAAACAAAAAGCCAAAAGCCCAAGCAGCAACGCCAGCAGCAACTCTCGTATGGTCGGATACCCTAACCGGACAAGTCGCCCAAGTCCGTCAACTTCTCAGCACCAACCCCACTGCTACCGCCGAAACCCTCAGCCAACACTTCGGCCGCAAAAACCAAAAACGCACCGACCAAATCTCCAGCATCATCGAAATGCTCAAAGGCTTAGGGCAGGTGTAAAATGTATTATGCAACACACAGTAATTATTCCTTCTCATGTATTCGAAGAGCAATTGCCGCAATTGTTCAATAGGCTTCATGAGGCGAATCATTATGATGAAATCAGCATAGATATTTCACGCGTAGAATTTCTGAGTCCAGCTGCGATTGTTACGATTTTAGCGCGTTGTCATCAATGGAAGCGACAGAACAAAAATCTCTGCCTCATTGGGTTGAACCAATGCTCGGCAGCTGGTTATTTAAAAAGGATGGATTTTCTCCAACACCTTGGGATCAATCATGGATATGAGCAAAACCGACACCCCCCAGCAGGTCGATTTGTTCCCATTCAAAGCTTAACTTTTGCAACTGGCTCGGTGGATTTACTTGCATCAGAAATCACACAATGTATTTTGCCTGAATCATCGTGCTATGATGATGAGTATCGGCTGATTCAATATGCGACGGGAGAATTGCTCTCCAATGGCAAATACCACTCCGAAGGGCGTGCATTTGTTTCAGCACAATTTTTTCCTAAAAGAAATTTAGTGAGAATTGCAATCGCTGACGATGGTGTTGGGATTCGCCAAAAATTTCTTACTACATCACGTGCATCGGAAGCCGCTGATGCAAATTCAGCAATCCGATTAGCACTCATACCTGGTGTGTCCAGCGCTCTTCTATCTCCCTCTGGTCTGTATGCTGCTCGTAATCATCGGGGAGTCGGGCTCTCCTTAACCCGCGAACTAGTGAAGGGGGCTAACGGCGAAATGCTCATCGCTACAGAAGATGGCTGGTTTTACGAGAAACAGGGTGAAATCGTGCCACATTCTGGAACTGTCTATTATGGCCAAGGGACTTTGGTTGCTGCTACGTTTCATCGCGACCATATCGCTGACTACACAGAGATGCATGCGAAGGCTATGAGAGATATCGGAATGTTCAGCGAGGGCTCTGCCGACATTTTCCTTGACTGACCCCGGCACCACCCATAAATTGATGAACACACAATTTTTCTTATGAACCTAGAAATCAATATGCTTACTGAATTTGGTGATTTTCTCGCTGATGGACATGTGGGCAATAGCGTAATGTCGCGTCGCGTGGAAAGCGTCTGGAATCAGTGTGTTTCCATAGTTTTTGATTTCCAAGGTGTGAATAATCTCACGGACTCCTTTGTGCATGCTACATTCGGTAATATGGTGGAAGAGCACGGAGAAGAGTTCATGAAAAAGTGCCGTTTCAAAGGATGTTCACCTTTGGTCAAATCATTTCTCTCCATCGCTGTGGGCGAGGGCATGAAAAAGCACATGGAGCGCAAGACGAATTGATTTTCATGAAAAAGGGCCTGCAAAGTGTGAAATTCTTTGCAGGCCCATGAATGGTGGTGATTTGAGCGGATGTCGCTCAATTTGCTGGGAACGACCGCAATTACGGGGCGTTGCCGCTGATGGAGTATTGGCCGATGCTGCCGTAGTTGGAGTAACCATCGGCGAGAATGTCACCGCGGCCAACACTGCTGACGCGGAGGAAGTAGGTTCCTGCGCTCAAGGTGGCGCTGACGCTGGCATCGGTGAGGAGATCGGCATTGTCTGAGGAGATGACGGCACCGCTGGCATCGAGAATTTCCAATTGGACATCGACGTTTTGGCTGGTCGCATCTCCGCTGGCGCTGAATGAGCAAGCTCCGCCTACTGTGGTGAAGCTAAATACATCGGCATCGCCTGTGGTCTCGATGATGCCTTTGGCGCTGCGTGCACCGCTCGTGCCTGAGACGGCTGCTGCGGTGGCAGTGGTGTTGCCTTGTTGATCCACGCGGTAGCCAAAGCCGTTGAGGCTGGTGATTTTGCTGAGGTCATTTTCCGTGTTGTTGGCACTGAGGTATTCACCTTTTGACCACTGCACGAGCAGTTTGTAGTAACCAACGCCCATGATCGGTGCCCAGCCTACTTCGCCACTTCCGTGACCTGTGTAGTAGCCTTCGGCGGGGGAAATGCGACCGTCATGAGCAAGGGACAGAGTGTGTCCAATTTCGTGGGAACTCGCTTCGGCAATGTAGCGGGGTGAGTTTGACAGCATGTCCGAGAATACCCAGCAAGGTGTGTCGCCTGTCCATGTGAAGGAATTCAGGTAGGCGACGCCACCAGCGTTGGTGCCATACCATTCGTTGTCAGGGGTGATGATGCAGCGGATGCGGCGATTGGAAGGCGCGGCGAGGTAGGCGCTTTCTTGAGTCGTGACATTGATTTGAAAGGGGGCGTAGTCTTCTGCAACGCGATTGCAGATTTCGATCATTTGGGCATTGGTCAGCGTGCCAACGACGCCGCCCGTGGTGATGGTGGCTCCGCCGGCCCAGGAGGTGCCGGAGACGACTTGGCCATCCATGTCAAGATAAGCGACCGCGACAGCTCCAGGTAGGCTATTGAAAACGGGCACAGCACTAGGGGCGGAATCATCGTTGGTGATGGTGCCTAGGCCCTGGGCATCGCTGATGGTGGCATTGACTGGATTGGAGAGATTGACGGCAAATGTTTCATTTGCCTCCACGGTGGTATCGCCAATGATGGGGACAAGGATGGTGGCAGTGGTAGCTCGCGCGGGAATGGTGACGGTGCCTGCTGTGGCAGTGAAGTCGGAGCCAGCGGTGGCAGTGCCATTGGCGGTGCTGTAGGTGGCGGAAATGGTTTTATTCCGATCAGACTTCGACAGTGTGACGGTGAATGCGAGGTTTTTTGTGCCACTATTGCCCTCGGTGATGTTGGCATCAGAGATTCTCAGTGAAGGAGTCGTGGTAGTGGTAGTGCCGCCCCCAGTTGGTTTGGCTTCTTGGATGAGTTTTTTTGCTTTAGCGCTGGCTTGGGCATCCGCTTCGTCGCATTTTTTGCCGCGCTCTTTGTCCACGGGTGGGAGTCCCATCTGGGCGACTTCTCCCGCCTTGTAGTCGAGGAGTGAGCAGATCATTTCGCTGAGCTCATGGCGTGTGGCGGTAATGCCGTCGGCCGACTTTTGAAATTGGTAAGCAACGGGGTGATTCTCGTAGTAAAGTTGTGCAAGGAAGAAGTCCATGCTCGCATTTTCTTGGATGCTGAGTTGACCACTGGGAGAGCCTTGGATGGTAAGGTTCGTGACGATGGTGCCGTCGCTATGTGTGTTGCGGTTGGCGACACTTGCTTGGAGAGTAGGCACATGGGGTGAGAGCTTGAGCGCAAAAGACGTGCCTACTTCATGCTGACTGACGGCCGAAAAGCTATCAGCGGGGATGTTGATGGATTTGCTGCGGCGTTCGCGGCCGTTCGATGCGACGGTTTCCCACAGCATGCCCTTAGCGGCGAAGCTGCGATCGATCAGATTCGCTGTTGATGAAGAAGAGGAGAGACGATCCGGTTTTGATGCCTGATGTGGAGTTGAAACAAGTTCTTGGTCTTTGTTTTGTGTGTTCCATTGATAGGCAATCAAAGTCCCAAGAAGAACAGCGGATGGGATAATGTAATGGTTTTTTTTCATGATTCGAGTGCCAAGGGTTAATGACGTCCCTAGAAATAGCATCTGGGGTGGTTTTGTAAATGTTTTTTGGTTTTTGCGACCCAAAAAATGATGCGAGACTATCGCTCAATTCCCAGACCCGAAACAAGCTCCCTCATTCACTGACATCGTCCTGGGAAGAGTTGTCTCCAGACTTGGAGGGCTTGCTTGATTTCTTCGGTCTTGCGGGTGGGAGAGAGTTCCCAGATGATGGGGCAATCGGGCGGGAAGAAGGGGAGCAGGGTTTTGTAGTCGAGGGTGCCGGTGAAAGGTGTGCGGTGATCGCGGGCGGGCCACTCGACGTCGTGGATGTGGGCGCCGATGATGTGCGCGGAGATTTGCTTGAGCCAATCGACGTGGTCGAGCAGGCCGATATTGTGCTTGAGCTGGACGTGGCCGAAGTCGTGCCAATAACCGATCCAGGGGTTGTCTTTGAAGTGGTTTTGTAGGTGGAGCATCTCGCGCTCGCTGGGGACGTCTTCGTAACGAGAGCGGGACTCGACGGCGAGGATGATGCCGTATTCCTCGGCCTTGACGACGAGTTGCTCGAGGGTATCGATGGCGCGACCGTAGTAGAGTGGTGCGATTTTTTCGCGCTTTTTGATGAATTTGATTTTCGCCTCGTTGTAGTCTGGATCGAGGATCTTGCCATCAGCGACCATGGCAGTGAGGCGTTTGGTGTATTTCGCTGGCTTGAGCGGCACGGAGCCCATGTGGAGAACGAGATAGTTGGCCCGGAACTCAGCGGCGAGCTCTAGGGTCTGCAAGGTCATGTCGTGTGCGCGTTTGCGATCAAAGGAGCGGTGGGAGGTGAACTCGTAGGCATCGGGGGCATCGATCATGACCTCGACGGGTGAGGGAAAGTAGTTGTGAACGCCTGAGCAGGTAAATTTCCCGGCCTTATAGGCCTTGCGAATGCCGGGGAGCTTGGCGATGGTCATGCCGTGGGAGAGCTCGATGTTACGGAATCCGAGGTCGAGAATTTCATCGATCATGGCCTCGCCATCGGTGTGGCGGCCATTGTTCCAGCAGGTGGAGAAGGAAAGCATGGGTCGGATGAGTGGCTGAGGAGTTACGGTTCGTCGAGCTCGATAGAATCGGTGCTATTTTCGGAAAAAT
>CANHKJ010000126.1 GCA_947460915.1 Verrucomicrobiia bacterium | reverse complement strand
TTGCACGGTCGCGTGGTGAGCACGGTGCAAAATTTCGTTGTCACCAACCCCACTTCGGGTGCTGGTTTCTTCTTCCCGCAATCCACCTCCCCAGGTGGCGAGCAAGGCTTCTCGATGAGTCCAATCAAATAAGAACTTGCGGCTCACCTTTTCCCATGAACGATCCGCAGTCCCTACATGACCTGAGTTACGAAGAACTCGAGCAGTTCATAACGGCCGATGGAATTAAAGCCGTTCACGCACACAGTCTCTGGCGATTGCTGCACTGGGATGCCTCCTTGCTTGAAATGGAATCTTGCCAGAATCTACTCGGCCCGCTCCGCCGCTGGATCGAAGAATATGTAGGTGAGGATAAACGATTTTTTCTCGATCATCCCGAGCAAGTTGCTGACATCCGCAGCAGCGATGGCATGACCCGCAAGTTTCTTCTCAAACTGCGCGATGGCCAAACCATAGAGACTGTGCTCATGGGCTACGATGGACGCCATACGGCCTGCGTCAGCACCCAGGTTGGCTGTGCCATGGGTTGCGTCTTTTGCGCCACGGGGCAAATGGGGTTCACACGTCACCTGCGCCCCGGTGAGATCATCGCTCAGGTGCTTCATGTGCAACGCGTGCTGCGCCGCGACTACGGCAAGCGACTCCGCAACCTCGTCCTCATGGGCATGGGTGAACCACTACACAATTACGATGCTGTAATGCGCGCTATGAGCGTCATGGCCGATGTGCGCGGTCCCAGCCTATCCACGCAACGCATCACCATCAGCACGGTTGGTGTGGTGCCCGCCATCCTCCGCATGGCCGAAGAAAAAGCCCCCTACAATCTCGCACTGAGCCTGCACGGGGCGAATCAAGCCCAACGCAGTGCTTTGATTCCCGTGGGGAAAAAATGGCGCATGGAAGAACTTTTGGATGCTTGCCGCACCTACAACCAAAAAGTCGGCAAAGGGATTTTTATCGAGTGGACGCTCATTGCAGGAGCCAATGATAGTCCCGAAGTCGCCAGGGAACTTGCGGAACTCCTGCGCGGCATCGATGTCCACATCAACCTCATACCCCTCAACCCCACCGAGGGCTTCGCAGGCACTGCCACAGCTACCCAAGCAGGCCTTCAATTCCAAAAAATCCTTCGCGCCGCAGGCTATCCTGTCACCTTCCGTCAACGCCGCGGCATTGACGTTGCCGCCGGCTGCGGCCAGCTCAAGTCCGAGCGCACCAAGCTCACACAATCATCCGCTGAAAAATTGCAGCCCGCCCAATCAGCGCCGAATTAGGCACAACTCGATCTCATTTTGAGAAATTTTTTTCATGATATCGAGATTCGAAAATCCGTAAATAGGGCAAACGCATCAGAAATTGCATGGCCTTTTGTGTCGGCGGATGAAATCAACGAACCGCAATGACGCTAAGGTCGCAGAGACGAACGCTGAGTTTTCTCTCAACCCGAAATCCGATATTGAACCACAGATTGCGCAGGCATTGACACAGATTTTGAAGAATTAGGTTAGCCTTTTACTAAGCACTGTTTCTTGCATGTCTTGGTCTGTGAAATCTAGACTGTTTGCCAAAATTACGTTCCGTTAAAGGATCAATTAGCGCAGATGGATTGGACGTTTACGTCTGCACGCCCTACGATTGTTGCAAGTATTTCTGAAAAAATCGCAAGGCGGCTTCTTGTTCCGGTTTGCCAAAGCCATCGCCGTGGCCTGCGCCTTCGACGGTGTGCAATTCGCTGGCGACACCCGCTTTTTTCAGGGCCTCATGCAATTGAACACTCTGCGCATAGGGCACTAAGCGATCTTTTGTGCCGTGAAGCAAGATCATCGGCACGTCGTCTTTGCTCACATAAAATACCGGACTCGCCGCGCGCGCTTTCTCTGGTTGCTCGGCCACCGTTCCGCCGATCAATTTCGACTCGGGAGACGTGGGTGATTGATGTTGGATCACTGATTGTTTGGGATCGGATTGCTGGTGGATTGTGGTTAAATCACTTACGCCGAAAAAGTTGCAGACGCACGTAGGTCGGCTCGATTGATCGAGATGAGCCCCAACCTCAAATTGTTTTTCTTCGCATGCTGTGCCTAACAAGGCAACCAAATGCCCACCCGCCGATGTGCCGCATACACCGACTTTATTCGGATCGATGCCCCATTCCTTGGCATGAGCACGAATGAAGCGAACGGCTGCTTTGCAGTCTTCGATTTGCGCAGGAAAAACAGCGTGCTGACTGAGCCGATAGTTGATGCTGGCGACCGCAAATCCATGATTCAGTAGGTCAAGCGCAGGGCATTGTTCCTTGCTTCCTTCGAGCCACGCTCCACCGTGGATGTAGATCACCATCGGCAAGGCATTCTTCGTAGAATTGTTGGGCAAATAGAGATCAAGCTTCTGCCGCGCGTGGCCATTTTCCACGTAGGGCAGATCTTTTCTCATGGTGACGCCTGAGGGCAACGGACGTTGCGCAAGCAACGAAGTGATCGATAACACAAGACTAAGCACGACTCGGATCATGCGCTTAGCGTAGCCAAATTTTCAGAATGCACAACTTTTTCGGATGGATGGAACTAAAATTCCACTTTTACGAATTTCAACAATACAATTGCAGAATATGCATGATTTCCCCTAGGGCCTAAGCTATCAATATGGTAACAATGCCTTTGAACCTGACTGAAAAAAACAAGATTACGTCAATGATGTCTCGCGGTCTCAATCCCTATGATATCGCTACAATGAAATCCTTCAGGGCTTAATGATGCAGAACCTCAGCCTGCACCTGAGGAAAACCTCGTGCCTAAGGCATGAGCTCGGGATAGAGGGCGCTCAGATCGAGAGGGTCGCCAGTGTTTTTCTGGAGCGTGAGAAGTTTGGCGAAGAGTTGTTTTTTGCGAGAGGGATCGTCGAGTGGATTTTTTTCGAGCGGATCGGCATCGAGATCGAAAAGTAAGGAGACTTTCCCCTTGGGATAGAGAATGAGCTTGTGGGTGCCATCAATCACGGCGCGCTGGTGAGTCGCCGTGAAGGCTCCATAGATGGCATCGTAGTGTTTTTCCTTTTTGTCGTGAAGCAGCGGCAACAGGCTGCGAAAATCTAGACCTTTTGTATCAGCATGGGCGAGCTCAAGTGTGGTTGTGACGGCGTCTTGCATGTAGATGCGTTCGTCGATTACTTTGCCTTTTGGGATCGAGGGACCACTGATGACGAACGGAACACGCAATGAATGTTCATACATGTTTTGCTTGCCCATTAGTCCATGACGTCCGATGGCGAGGCCGTGGTCCGAGGTGAAAATGACAATGGTGTTTTTCCTCACCCCGGCTGTTTCCAAGGCCTTGAGCATGCGCCCGACTTGGGCATCGAGGTGAGAGACCATGGCGTAATATTCTTGCCGATGGATGCGCACGGCCTGCTCGGTGCGCGGGAATGGTGCGAGTTGTTCATCGCGCATCACACTGCCGCCGACTGCTCCCTCGAGGCCCATGATTCTTCGGTGTTGTTGAAGTGGTTCATAGTTTTCAGGAACTGGTAGAGATGCCGCATTGTATCGATCCAACCATGCTTGCGGAGCTTGGCGGGGATCGTGTGGCGCATTGAAGGCTAGATACATGAAAAAGGGTTTCGTTTCTACGGCCGCTTGTTTGACGAATGCTTCGGCGTCATCGGCAAGAACCTCGGACCAATGCTTTCCGCCTTCCCATAAGCCCCCATTTTTAGGGTCGGACGATTTCCACACCTCGGGTTTGCCGTCTTGTGGTCGATTGTAGGATTGTTTCACGGTACTTGCCATGCCCGGGCGAATGTGCACGGTGTGGTCGAAAAGTTTTTTCGCATCGGCCTGCACGTGCCATTTTCCCGAGAGATACGTGGTATAGCCTGCTTCCTTCATCCGCTGCGACCAAGTTTTTTCATTCGCGATGGTAGCAGCGAACTTGCTTTTTTCTTCGCGTTGTGTTTGCCAAACAAAACGTCCCGTCATCAGCATGGATCGGCTGGCGACACAAACAGCGCCGTGCCAAGCGCCCATGTTGTAGGCTTGGCGAAATACGGTGCCCGATTGGTAAAGCGCATCGAGGTTCGGCGTGTTCAAGTTACTTCTTTCGGCGCCCCACATCTTGCCCGCAGCGATGGTGTCGATGGCCTGATCATCCGTGATGATGAAGACAATGTTTGGCGTGGATGGAGCCGCCTGAAGCGAATAACTGAGAGCTAGCAGCGCGAGTGCGTGATGCAAGGAGCGGAAAAACATAACAAGTCATTAGCCTTCATGAAGAAGCATGACAAGAAGATTTGATGCAGCGGCGCTCAGCGGAAAAACTATACCCGAGTGGGGCACGGGATTTCCACGATCATCATGCCAGCGGCACGTGCTGAATCAATGCCCGCAGGCGCATCCTCGAAGGCGAGGCACTTCATGGGAGAAACACCAAGACGGCGCGCGGCTTCGAGGTAGATGTCAGGTGCGGGTTTGCCATTCGAAACATCATCTGCGGTGATGACCTCATCAAACCAATCGGACACGCCGACGACTTGGAGTGTTTTTTCGATTACGAAACGCGAACCACCCGTGGCGATGCCCATGGGCACCTTGCCGCGCATGCTGCGCGCGAAATCAGCGACTTCCTCGATCAATTCACAGGCGTGCAGCTTGCGCAAAAATGCTTCACGCTTGGAAAGAGCTACGCGTGCCGGATCGAGCTTGAGTCCATACTCGGCATTGAGATCCATGACGATGTCTTTGGTCGGGCGTCCACCCATGGCGTAGAACACATCTTCTGCCAAAACATTGGCAGCACCGAACTGCGCTAAGGCCTCACACCAAGCCTCAAAGTGAGCGGGCATGGTATCGACGAGAGTGCCATCGCAATCAAAAATCACGGCGGAAAAACCTTGTTGGGGAATGCTGATTGAACCTACGGTGGCCATGGCTGCCAAGGGGCATAACAGAGAAATATCAGAAAACAAGCCCTACATGAAAAAAATTTGACAGTATGGGAAAAAAGTCCGCATATTCTCGCAAACTGTGAGTATTTTAGCCTCTCGGCCACAACATGCCGATTTTCTTGATTGGTAATCTGTCAGTTTTCGGTTACATCACCTCTGCCATGCCGCAAACACCTGAATCTTCCATCAAACGCAACCGAGTCAATGTCCGTCGCCCCGATGTGATGGAGTTGGTCACGGCCGAGGTGGCCAAGCATTACAAATCATCCATCGTCGAGCGCCTGCGTGATCTGCATGGCGAATTGGTGATCGGTAATACCACACTACGCCTCGCTCAAGAGTTCGGCTTTTGTTACGGCGTCGAGCGCGCCATCGATCTCGCCTACGCCTCGCGCAAGGTGTTTCCTGACAATCGGATTTTTCTCATCGGCGAAATCATTCACAACCCTGAGGTCAACCGCCAGCTCGTTGACATGGGTATCGTCTCGCTGCCGTGGCAGGAATTGAGCGCTGACTATGACAACTTGACTGCAGAGGACGTTGTCATCGTGCCGGCCTTTGGTGCACCCACGGCGTTCATGGACAAAATCGATGCCAAGGGCTGTTACATCGTCGATACCACATGCGGCGATGTCATGAAAGTCTGGCGCCGCGTGCGTTCCTACGCCAAAGATGGTATCACTAGTATCATTCACGGCAAGGCAGGCCATGAAGAGACCCGCGCCACAGCCTCCCGCGCTATGGGCGAAAATGGACAAGGCCACTATCTGATCATCCTCACCCTTGCGCATACCGATTATGTTTGTCGCTACATTCAGGGGCAGGGAAATCGCGAAGAGTTCCTCGCAACCTTCGCTGAAGCGATGTCGCCAGGTTTCGATCCCGATGTGCATCTCACCCGCGTCGGCGTCGCCAACCAGACAACCATGCTAAAAAGCGAGACCGAAGAAATTCAGCAACGCATCAAGACCTCGATCACTGCACGTGATGGTCACGCCGAGAATTTCCAAATGTTCGATACCATCTGTGGAGCCACGCAAGAGCGCCAGGATGCTTTATTTGACATGCTGCGCAAACCGATGGACGTGCTCTTCGTCGTGGGTGGATACAATAGCTCTAACACCACACACCTTGTCGAGATCGGTGAGCAATCGCTGCCAACATTTTTCATTCGCAATGCCGAATGTTTGAAATCGTTAGAGGAAATCGTGCACTACGATCTGCATGAGAAAAAAGAAATCACCAGCAGCTATCCACAATTTTTGTTAGGTGAAGCGCCAGCCGTGATTGGAGTCACTGCTGGTGCCTCATGTCCGAACAACTTGATCGAGGACACTATTGTAAAAGCCTTCTTGATGCGTGGTATTTCGCTAGAGCAAATTCAGGCGGCGCTGAGCTGAGCTATCCTCACGAACCCCAGGAAAAGCGCTCGGGAATCCAAACGTAGGAATCCGCAGATTTCGGCCCGAGATGACCGATGGCAGGCCATGGCAAATGGAATCCGTAGAGGCGCGTTTTTTCGCTCAACGCTTGGGCGTAAACTTTTTTGCGGGTGACTACAGCGAGTTCAGGGTCGTGATCGAAGGCGATCGTCCAGTTCACATTTTCGAACATCAACAAGTGGTGATGCGCGAGGTCCATGATGTGTAAAAGGGATTCGCCTTTGGATTGAATCCGGAAAATCGCGTGACCAGCGGTGTGGCCAGGAGCGAGTTCCAGCGTGATATCGCCACCCCATACAGATGACCCGTGCTTGAGAGTTTTGGTGTTGGGTTTGAGAATGTCAAAGCGCTTGCGGTTGTCGCGGGTCAGGCCGGGTAGTTCACCTTTGTCGCGTTTGGATTTGGAAAAATCTGGCTCCTTTGTGAACCAGAAATCGAGCTCTTCTTGGGTGCAATAGAATTCAGCATTCGGGAAGGCGATGGCATCGTTGAGCACGAATCCGGCGATGTGATCGATGTGCGCGTGACTCAGGAAGGCCGCCGTGACATCTTCGCGCTTGATGTTGATGGCATCGAGCGCATCGAAAAACCATCCCCAGTTGCTGTTGCCACCTTTGCCGAATCCGGCATCGAAGATCGCGACTTCTTTGCCCTTGCGCAGCACCAAAATATTCACGTAAAGCGGAATGCCATCGAGACGTTCGAAATTGTCTTCCATGATTTTTTGCATCACGGGACGATCGATTTCCGGATGCATCATGCCCATGGCGGGGCGGATTAGGGAATGTCCATCGCTGATCGAAAATGCTTCGATTTCGCCGATGTTGAAGCGATAGATGCTCGGATTGCGAAACGGCGCCGCGGCGGGAGCAGGTGTTTCCTGTGCAGCGGCAGTGCCTGCTTGAGAAAAGAGTGCAGCAGAACTAGCAAGAAAGGCGCGACGTGACCATGAGTGCGATGACATGATCGAAAAGGTATCGATTTTTCGGCACAGGGCAAGTAGGCATTCGGCAAAGTGAGTCATTCGAAAAATAACGCATATTTCCCATCGCAGCGACCGATAAGCCTGCTATCATCAGGGGACATGAAACGCACACACGAAGTTTGGCTCGGATACGTCTTTTGGATTTTCGGATTCATGGGCATGCACCGTTTTTACTACGGCAAAAAAATCAGCGGTGCGATTTGGGCTCTGACCTTAGGCCTGCTCGGCATTGGCTGGTTGATCGATTTGTTTCTGATCCCCAGTATGCAGCGCGAAGCGGAAACGCGCTATCCTGTCGTGAGCAACGACTACACCGTCGCCTGGATTCTCCAATCGTTCCTTGGTGTTCTCGGCTTGCATCGCTTTTACCTCGGCAAATGGATTAGCGGTCTCGTTTGGTTGTTCACAGGTGGCCTGTTCGGCATCGGCTGGATCTACGACTTCTTCACGCTCAACGAGCAAATTGTCGAACGCGGTTAATTTTTGTTTTACAAAACAGGACAGATGGCGAAAGTCTCTGCATGCAGAAATCCTGGATCATTTCCCTAGTTCTCACGCTGTTTGCGCCATCGCTTGCCTCCGCAGAACCTTTTGTGGTGCCCGCACACTCGGCCTACACCTTACCGGATGCCGAGGCGGCACTGTTTCGCGAAAACGAACCGATCACTGATTGGAAGCATGAGAAAAATCACATCGTTTGGTATCCACGCTTCACGAAAACCGGCGAGGTCACTTGTGTGGTGGCCATGCGTTTGCCTAAGGGCAAGAAATCGCAGTTGTCGTTGC
>CANHKJ010000125.1 GCA_947460915.1 Verrucomicrobiia bacterium | reverse complement strand
GTGTTTTCATCAATGTCGGCATAGGCAAACATCGGATCCATGCTGACGATGCTCGTCAAGGTGGTGGCGGGTGTCACTTGATTGCCCGCAGTGATCAGCGCGCGGGAAATTTTCCCGGCAATCGGCGCGCGGACTTTGGTGCGATCCAGGTCCAGTTGGGCGGCTTGATCTTGCGCAAGTGCGGCAGCATGCGCTGCTTCGGCCTGAAGAAATGCGGATTGGCGGGCGTCGGCCTCCTCGGCGGTCATGGCACGAGCGACTAACAATTGCGGCACGCGTTCCCATTCGGTCTTCGCGCTGCTCAATACGGCTTCCGCTTGCGTCACAAGAGCTTTGGTTTGTGCCTGGCGTGCTTGATAGGGCAGGGGATCGATTTGGAACAGCACGGCGTCTTTTTTAACGACTTGTCCCGATTGAAAGAGCACCTCATCGAGGTAACCCGAGACGCGAGGGCTGAGTTGCACCGATTCCATGGCTTCGACGCGGGCAGAAAATTCTTCCCATTCGACAAATGGTTCGGGCTTGATTGTGACAACGCCAACAGCGGAGGGCGGCATTTGCATCGGTGCTGCGGCTGGTGGCTTCTTGCAGGAAAACAACAGCAAGGGCAGCGCGAAAATGAGTGGTGATTTCATAGTTGACTAGTTGGTAAAGTAATGACGAAAAAATTAGGCTTTTTTACGAAGGGCGAGGATGTCGAGCATGGCGCTGAAACCTTGTTCGATTTCTTTGACATAGCTCAAATCATTGTTAATGCGGGCCTGAGTGAGCATGCCCTCCGCATAAGCGAGCAGACGGCGAGCCACAGGGGCCACGGGGCCGGGAGCGATGAGTTTTTCTCTCTGAGCATCGCGCAGTGCTGATTCGTAGTAATGCAGATGCTTGTCGAGAATCTCCTTCACCTTCAGGCACAGCGTTTCATCCAGTGTGCCGATTTCGGCTCCCAAGGAAAACAACGGGCAACCCAAAACACGCCCAAAACGCTTGGTGATTTTGGCTTGGTGCTCGTAGCCCCAGCGAGCTTCGTTGCGTATGCGCTCGAGGGGAGGAACCGTAGGTGAATAAATGTGATCAAGTGTTGCAAAAATCTCAATCGCAGCTTCATCAATCGCGGCAAGGGCGAGATCGGCTTTCCCAGGGAAGTAATGGTAGAAGCTGCCTTTTCTCACTTCGGCACGTTCGCAAATGTGATCCACGCTGGTGCTGCCATACGAGCCGAGCCAAATTAACTCGTTCATGGCTCCAATCAGTCGTTCACGTGCATCGCTCGTTCTGCCCATGCACGAAAATTAGTATTACTAGACGACTAGTCAACTATTTTCTAAATCGGAATACAATTGAGCAAAGGGTAAGGCGCTAGTGTAAGGGTAGTATTTTTTTGAGGACGCCTTCGATTGATGCGCTCGCAGCAGGCTGCCGCAGTCCAAGTGCTGTGCCGTATTAGATGATGGAAGCTGTTTGTTTTTGCGTCACTAGTGCTGTGACGGGCTTGATTCCTTGAAAGAGATCGCGTGCCAGGTTGCGGATGTCTTGGGGAGTGAGTTGTCGAATAATTTCGTGAACGTGGCGGTGGTGATCGGCGGGGAGATCGAAGAGGAGGTCCACAGCGGCTTGGCGGGCGATGGCTCCGGGGCTTTGTTGTTGCAACACAAGTGCCGAAAGCACCGTGGCGCGGACGTTTTCGAATTCGGCATCGGGGATGCCTTTCGCGGCGATTTTTGCAATTTCACTGATCAATTCACTGTGTGCGAGCGCAAGTTGTTCGGGAGCTGTGGAAACGTAAAAGGCGACCATGCCGACATCGTGTCCATGAAACTGAGTCGCACCGACTTGATAGGCGAGACCGAGTTCTTCGCGGATGCGAGTGAAAAGGGGGCCGGCCATGTCGGAGCAGTATTCGAGCAACATCGAGCTGGCGAAACGTCGGGGATCTGCGGCGGAGAGGCCTGGGTAACCGATGGCGATGACGGCTTGTTTTTTCTCGCGGTGAAATGTTTCGCTGCGATCGTGAGCAAGTTCGCTGGCAGGAAGTGGCAGCGATTTTCCTGAGGGGAGAGGCGCGAGGTTTTCTTCTAGCAAGGGAATGATGCGGGCGGGATCAAAATCTCCCGCCAAGGCGATGGTCATGTTTTGCGCGCAAAAAAGCTCACGATGCAGATGGATGAGGTCGCTTTGCTGAATCGAGGTGATGCTCTCGACGGTGCCGATGGCAGGTACGCCGTAGGATTTTCCGGAGAAAAGCATGCCGCGCATTTGGTGAAAAGCGGTATCTAACGGATCTTCGAGCGACTCGCGGATGCTTGATAGCTGCGAGGCTTTTTCGCGCAGCAAAGAGTCTTCGGGAAATGTTGGATGCAGTAGAACATCGGACCAGATTCCGAGCAAAACATCGAGGTCTGGTGTCAGGCATGAGCCGTGGAGCAAGACGGAGTTGTTTCCGGTGGAGGCGTGCAAGGAGGCACCGAGTCGATCAAGGGTTGAGGAAATCTGATAGGCTGATCGCGAGGTGGTGCCCTGAGTCAATGTGGATGCAAGGAGCGCACTGATGCCTGCGATTTCAGCAGTCTCGTGTGATAGTCCACCGCGGACGACCGTTTGCAGGCTGAGAATGGGCAGGCGCGAATCAGGAAAGAGCGCAACTTTGATGCCATTGCGGAGGGTGATCGATTGATGAGCGACTTTGCTTTGCGGGGCGACGCAGGTTGATTTTGCGTTGGCTTCACTGAGGGGATTGAGCTGGGTGATGGTCAGCTTGCGGTCATCCAGATCGCGCAAGCAACGCAAAACGGCAGTGGCATCGACTTGCTCAATTAGTGCGAGATAGTTTTTGGTGAATTGGAGATCGCGAGCTTCGTGCCAATTGCCCGCGAGATCAGCGGCTCGTCCAGAAGCGGTCGTGAGTGAGCGGAATTGCGAGACCATGATTTGACGCTTGGCGCGTTCGAGCGCTTCGGTGAAATCGACTTGTTGGTAGTGGATCATTTCCTCGCGGATTGCTGCAATCAAGCGTTCGCGCTGCTCGGGTTGGCACTCGGCGGAAATGGCAAAGAGTCCATCGCCGATGTTGCCACTCCATGACCAGGCGGCGATTTCGAGAGCGAGTTCCTGTTTTTCTCGGAGTTCGGTGTAGAGGTGGGACGATTGACCGCGTCCCAACATCGCAGCGAGAACATCGTAGATCGGAGCATCCGGATGACCCATGGCGGGGATTTTCCAGGCGAGGCAGAGGCGACTCGAAGGGATGGCAAAAACGTCCGCGGCTTGGCGAAGTGAGCATTGCGGAGGATCGATGGCGTAAAAAGGCTCGCGCGCCGGTCCGGGCTGAAGATCGGCTGTGAGCTTGGTGATCATAGCGATCGCTTCTGTGGAATCGAAATCACCAGATAGCACAAAAAACGTGCGATTGGTTGTGTAGCGTTCGCGATGATATCCGACAAGGTCTTGATGGGTGACAGCATCGAAGCTGGCGCGATAACCAATGACTGGGAGGCGGCGCGGGTCGTGGCGAAAGGCGGTATCGAGCAGCAAGCGCATTCCGGCTTGCGATGGGTCATCGAGCCCCATATCGATTTCACGGCGGATGACGTCTTTTTCCATCTCGAATTCATCTTCGGGCAGCGTAGGCCGATAGACCATTTCGGTGAGAACGTGGAGAAATTTCTCCATACCTGTGGCGGGGCCATCGATGTAATAAACGGTGCGATCAAAGGTGGTGTAGGCATTCCAGTGACCACCAGCTGCTTGCACGACGGAGGCGAGAGCGGTACCATCATAGGCGGCGGTGCCTTTGAAAACCATGTGTTCGAGAAAATGGGAGAGACCTGCGCCGAGTAGTTGGTTTTCGTGAATCGAGCCTGTCTCCACCCACAATTGTGTGCTGATGACAGGATGATCGTGATGGGGATCGAGAATCAGAGTGAGCCCGTTGGGAAGAGTGTGAACGGTGGCAGTGGTCGGTGGAAACGTCATGGGAAAAAATGTGCTTGGCGCGGGCTGGTGATGCTTTATTATCGAGATAGATGCAACGATTGATTTTGATTGGTTTAGCTGTCTGTGTTCTTCTGGGAATCGCGGGGGTTGGCGGTATTTGGTGGATGCGGCAAAATCGTGCAGATAGTCAATGGGTGCCCTTTCCGTTGAATGATAAGACATCAAGCGAACAACGTGCAGAGTTGCAAAAGCGCCTTGAGGAACAACTGACTAAGCCAGAGGTTATGGCAAAAGTAGTAGCTCAAGTAGGTCTGCAAAGTAAGTGGGGCGCGGCGAGCGAGCAAGAAGCGGTCAATCTTTTGCAATCAGCAGTATTTGTGCGTCAGGGAGAGTTTAGAGATCCAAATACAACTTTGACTTATGCCACGATGGACGTGGGTGTCAGAGGGAAATACAAAGAGCATGCCTTGTTAGGCGAAATCGCGGTGAGTTTGGGCAAAGAAACTCGTGTGATTTTGGGCGTGCCAGAGGCTCCATAAAGTCAGTCGTGAGCGAGTATATTTTTTCGATTTTCAGAAAATCAATCGTTTTGATTTTTCGCTTGCTTTCGCGTGGAAGATTAGTTATCTATGTATCTGTGCAGCGTATGGATGTAATCATCCGAATGGCTGAAAGATTTTTTTTGATGAATTTTACCGCAGGTTCCACGCATGAATTCCTGATCCCCCCAATGAGTTGGGTGGACAATCATGCTTCATTGATCCCACATCAAGTGTCATGATCAGAGACCTGCACGCACCACTCTCGCCCTGTTGGCGGCATCACTTCGATGTCTCAGTCATTGGGGCGCAGCATGAACCCACTGGAGGACTAAAGCCATAAGCAAACAAACGAAATCAAACCAATCGAAGGGCGGTCGCATGGGCAACCGCGATCAAACACGTGTCAATGACCGAATCCGTGCGCCGAAGATCCGCGTGGTCGGGCCTGATGGTCAGCAACTCGGCGTAATGAACGTGCGGGATGCCTTGCTCAAGGCACAATCTGTCGGACTCGATCTCGTCGAAATCGCAGCACAGGCGGATCCGCCAGTGTGCAAGATCATCGACTACGGAAAGTTCAAGTATGAGCAAGCCAAGCTCAAAAAGCAGAAATCCAAATCCGCGACACGGATGAAGGAAATCAAGTTGCGCGTGGGCACTGGTGCACACGACTACAACATCAAAATGGGCCGCGTCGAGGGCTTCCTCGATACAGGCCACAAGGTGCGCGTGATCATTCAGTTCAAAGGCCGTGAAAACGCGCACAAAGACTTGGGATTTGTGGCGATGACGAAAATCATCGAAGACCTCAAGACCATGTCCAACGTGGACCAAGCTCCGCGCTTGGGCGGTCGTGTGATTGCGATGACGCTCTCGCCGTTGCCGCAAGGTCAACGCAAGCGCAAGTTCCATTTGTTCCATGGTGAATTGATGGAAGAAGACGACGATCATGATGAAGATGTTGATGAATTCGACGAGTCCCATCTTGAGTTGGACGAAGACGATGCTTCCGACGATGCAGGAACACCAACTGCTGAGGAATCGAAAGACTAAGGCATCGATATGAGTCAGCGCAGTTCCTTGGAATTATCCTTCGATCTCGTGTTGTATGACATTGACGGCACCCTTGTGGATACAGGTGGTGCCGGAATGCATGCGATCATGACCGCAGCGGAACGCTACTTCGGTGCGCCATCGCCCGCTCTTGATCTTGCGGGAAGCACGGACTTGGGGATTGTAAAAAATTTACTCGATCACTATGGCCACAGTGCTGAATTGATGGATGTGGAAGAATTTTTCGGCATCTATCACCCGCTACTGGAGCAAAGTTTGTGCTCGCAGCAGTATGCAGGCAAAGTTTTGCCCTATGTGGAGCAATGCTTACTCTCCGATCAACAACGCGGTGCGGCCATTGGTCTGCTCACGGGTAATACGGCGCAGGGAGCGGCGATCAAGATGCGACACTTCGGACTCGACCACCACTTTGGCTTTGGAGCCTATGGTGATGATCATGCAGACCGCAATCGTTTAGGTCCTGTAGCCCAGATTCGTGCCGCCCATCACACTGGGCGCGAATATGCAGCAACGCGCACTCTTGTCATCGGCGATACTCCGAAAGATATCGCCTGCGCTCATGCCATGGGAGCACGCTGTCTCGCAGTGGCTACGGGGCATTTTTCCGCCGACCAACTGCGCGCTCACGGTGCTGATTTCGTCGTCAACAACCTCGGTGAATGGTTGGCGATCATCTCGTGATTTACTTTGAGTGATTTGTTGGTGTTACTCGGCTCAAATCAACAGGTTGGGCGACGACGCGCGCTGAGGGATTGTCGCGCAGGTAGGCAAAGGCCCAGCCTAACAAAACAGCTAGTTTGTTGCGGAAGCCGACGAGGAAGAGGATGTGAATGAAGAGCCACATCAGCCAGGCAATAAAGCCTTGGAGTTCGATGCCGCCGGATTTGACGACGGCATGATTTTTGCCGATGATGGCCATGAAACCTTTGTCGGTGTAGCTGAATGCAGGTCTTGCGGCGACATCGATGGGATCACGTGAGCTGATTTCTTTGCAGATGATTTTTGCAATGTGGCGGCCCATCTGCATAGCTGCGGGCGCAATGCCTGGGATCGGTTGCTGTTTGGCATCGCGTAAACTGACGAGGTCGCCAGCAACGAAGGCGTGGGGAAATCCCGATATAGAAAGATCGGGCAGGGGAGCGATGCGGCCACCGCGATCTGCTGGTGTGGCGAGTTGAGCGGCAAGGCTGCTGGCTGCAACACCTGCGGCCCAAATGATCGCTGCAGCTGTGAGCGGTTCGCCTTCTTTGAAATGCAACATCTGCGGTTGGATATCGGTCACCCGAGTGTTGCAACGCACATTGACACCGAGTTTTTCGAGTCGACGGCGCGCATAGGCGGATTGATCTTCCGAATAGGCCTCGAGGATGCGCTCTGATCCCTCGATCAAGACAATGCGTAGCTCGGTGGTATCGATGTTGCGGAAATTGTTGCGCAACGAGCGATTCATCAGGTCAGCAAAAGCACCGGCCAACTCGACTCCGGTGGGGCCGCCGCCAACGATGGCAATGGTCATCAAGCGTTGGCGCTCCGTAGGGTCCGTGCTCAACTCGGCTTTTTCTAAATTTGTTAAAACGGTGCGACGAATGTCTTGAGCATCGGCGAGTGATTTCAGACAGAGAGTGTGTTGGGCCCAGTGGTCGTTGCCAAAATATCCGGTGCGGGCACCAGTGGCGAGCACGAGGTAATCGTAGTGATGCATATGTCCCGTGGCACTGGTCGCGGTATGTTCAGCGGCATTGAGTTCGGTGATTTCATCCATCAACACCGTGACATTATTGGCATCGCAGAGGATTTGGCGGATCGATTGGGCAATGTCTGGAGCGGTGAGAGATGCGGAGGCGACTTGATAAAGCAGGGGTTGAAAGAGGTGATGGTTGGTGCGATCGATGAGTGTGACGTCGATCCCAGGTTGGTTGGCAAGGCCCAGTGCGCATTCTAAGCCGCCAAAACCGCCGCCGATGATCAAAACTTTCTTCATGTTGTTGGCAACATAGGTGAGAACGGGCGAATCTGCCAGAGGAAATCGGCATTATTTGAAAGTCGTTCTTGTCGGCATCCGTATTGGCGCTATGTTTTCGCTTATGAAACCTTTCTTGTTTCTATCATCGATTGTTTTTTGCTTCCAAGTATGGGCGCAGGATTCAAATTCTGTGCCTCCTGCTTTAGCGGGGAATGCTGAGATTTCGCCGATGCGTCAGTATGTGATCGCGCCGACTCGGGTGGTGTGGAAAAGCCCGACGGGAGTGGAGCGTGCAGAGAATTTGCTGAAAAAATCGCGTGGTCAATCGGTGTTGCATGATCCTGTCGCCGCGTGTGTGCTGACGAGCGCCGAGGGCAAGCCTGCAGGGATTGTGTTGGACTTTGGCGTGGAGATTCAGGGCTCGGTGGAAATTTATACCCCAATGACAGCAAAAAAAGGCGCACCGACTCTGCGTATTCGCACGGGAGAATCCGTGATGGAATGCCTCACGCCTGTGGGCGAAAAAGGCGCGACCAATGATCACGCGATTCGCGATCAAGTGGTCATTTTGCCGTGGCTGGGCAGCATCACAGTCGGTCGCACTGGTTTCCGTTTTTGCTACATCGAGGCCGCCGATCCAAAAATCCCCGTGGAGATTTCGGAAATTCGCGC
>CANHKJ010000124.1 GCA_947460915.1 Verrucomicrobiia bacterium | reverse complement strand
TCCACAGCGGCATCCAATACGCGCACGGAAGATTTCCAGATGTCGCGGCCTGTGCCGTCACCTTCGATGAAAGGAATTACGGGATGATTCGGAACTGTGAGAACGCCATCTTTGATGGTGATCTTCTCGCCGGCAGGAGGTGTAATGTTGTTGTATGCCATGGTCGTAATCGAAATTGCGCGCGGAGTGGAGCAGGTTTGATGCCGATGCGCAAGCATGGATCGAAGGAAAAATGCGATTCTTTCTGCGTGAGAAGGAGTTACGACGTCTTCTTTCGGCTAGCGCAATTCGTGAGCTGTGATGATTTCCGATTGAGAATTCGCCTTTCCTGCGCTAAGTTCTGGGCGTGCAGGGGAAACGATTTTCAGGAAACGTAAGGAGGTCACGCTGATGTCATCGATCATCCGCTGGTTCACCTACAATCCCGTGGCTGCAAATTTCTTGTTGCTGACCGTCTGCGTTGCAGGATTCGCGAAGTGGTTCACGCTGCGCAAGGAGATTTTCCCCGAATTGGTGATCGATGCCATTTCGGTGACTGTACCTTATCCCAATGCTGCTCCTGAAGAAGTGGAAACGGGTGTTTGCTTGCCAATTGAGGAAGCCATCGCGGATTTGCAAGGCGTGAAACGTGTGCGCTCTACCGCCGCACAGCATGCTGGCTCGGTGATGGTCGAGGTCGAGAGTGGCTTTGATGTGCGAGATCTGAAGGACCGCGTGAAGTCGCGTGTGGATGCTCTCGATAGCTTGCCCGAAAAGGCTGAGAAGCCCGTGATTGAAGATCTCGTGATCAAGTATCAGGTGATGAGCCTTGCGGTGATCGCTGATACCGATGAGGCCACCTTGAAGCATTTGGCGGAAAAAGTGCGCGATGATTTGCTCGACTTCGATCCAGGACCTGCGCAGGGATTTTCGCAATGGATGGAGCGCTTAGTGCGCGGCAAGCCGAAGATTTCGCAGGTGGAAACAGCCTTGGTGCGTCCCTATGAGATTTCAGTCGAGATTGAAGAAGAAAATCTTCGGCGTTACGGCTTGAGCATGGGCGAGATCGCGGCAGTGCTGCGTCGGGAATCCGTGGACATGCCGGGTGGCTCCGTGCGCACGAAAGAGGGAGAACTGGTGATTCGCACAGTGGGGAAAAAATTTCGTGGCGATGAATTGCTCGATATTGCCGTGGCAACAAATACCGACGGTGCCGTGGTCAAATTGCGTGATGTCGCACGTGTGATTGATGGATTTTCTGACGTCGAGCTAGAAGCGCGATTCGATGGCGAGCGCACGATGTTGGTGAATGTCTTCCGCGTGGGCAATGAAGACACCTTGACGATTGCGCGGATGGCTCGGCAATACGTGGAGGAATCGGGCAAGCACCTGCCTCCGGGCGTGAAGTTGGCGGTGTGGAATGACCAGAGCGTGTGGTTGCAAAAACGTATGGAGCTTTTGTTCAATGACGGCTTTCAGGGGCTGATCTTAGTGCTGGTGAGCATCGCGCTTTTTCTGCGACCTAAGCTCGCGGTGCTGGTGGCATTGAGCATCCCTGCATCGTTTGCGGTTGGTGTGTGGATGATGCCGATCTTGGGCATCTCGATCAACATGATTTCCCTGTTCGCTTTCATTTTGGTGTTAGGAATTGTGGTGGATGATGCGATCGTCGTTGGCGAGACGGTTTATACACGCATCGAGGCGGGTGAAGACCCTTTCGAGGCATCGTGGCGCGGCACTACAGAGTTAGGCGGAGTGGTCACCTTTGGCATTCTCACTACCTGTGTGGCCTTCACTCCGATGTTAGGTCTCAGTGGTGTGAGCGGAAAAATTTGGCCAAACATTCCTTGGGTGGTGATCCCAACTTTACTAGGCTCACTGGTGCTCACAAAGCTGGTTTTCCCAGCACACCTCGCCACGATGAGAAAGCTGGATCGAAAAGCGCAACGAGGCCCCGTAGCACGCAGCCAGCATTGGTTCAGCGACCGTCTTGAGGGATTTGTGAAACGCATCTACCAGCCCAGTTTGCATCGTGTTTTACGCTGGCGCTATGTGGCAATTAGTTTGTTTGTGGCCGCCTTACTCTTGACGGCAGCTCTTGTCGGAATGGGATTCATCAAGAGCCAATTCATGCCTGAGGTGGAGGGTGATGTCCTCAGTGCAAAACTTGAAATGGCCCAAGGTGTGCCTTTTGCCCAAACGCAAGAGGCGATCAGAAAATTAGAAAATGCGGCGCGCGAACTAAATCAGGAGTATCGCGAAAAATCAGGCCACGATGTTGTGAAGCACATCCTCGCCAGCGCGGGCACGCAGCCATTTTTGATGGACATGGTTTCGTTAGGGACGCCGCAAGCTTCGCATTTGGGAGAAGTGACGCTGGAGCTCCACGAATCCGTCGTGCGCGGTGTGCCCGCTCAGCAACTCGCCAATGAATGGCGCGAACGCGCAGGTCCTCTCGCCGGTGCCGTGAAGCTCACCTTTCGTGCCGAGACAGCGGCTGGTGGCAATGCCATCGACTTCCTTCTCACCTCGCGCGATCTAGCACAGCTCGAGAGGGCCACCGCACACGTCAAAGCCAAACTCGCCGACTACCAAGGCGTTGTCGATATTTCCGATAGCAACAGCCCCGGTAAAGATGAGTGGCGATTGGTCAAACTCACGCCCGTAGGCGAATCACTCGGGCTACGGCTCGATGATGTGGCGATGCAGTTGCGCGATGGATTTTACGGCAGTGAAGTGCAACGCTTCCAACGCGGTCGCGATGAGGTCAAAGTGATGGTGCGCTATACCGAATCCGAGCGCCGCTTTGCCCGCAGTCTAGAGGAAATGAAAATCCTTACACGCGATGGCGGTGAAGTGCCCTTGCTTCAAGTCGCTCAATTTGAACGCGGCCGCGGTCCGGCATCGATCCAACGCACCGATCGGGAACGCTCGATCAAAGTAATGGCCGATGTGATCAAAACGAATGCGAATGCCAATGAAGTGGTGCAGAAATTCACCAGCGAAGTGCTGGATCGCTTGTCCGAAAAATTTCCCGGGGTGAGCTATGATTATGAAGGCGAGCAAAAAGATCAGCGCGATAGCGTGCGCGAGATTGGAACAAAGTTTTTGTTTTCGCTACTGATCATGTATGTGCTCATTGCCATTCCGCTGAAGAGCTACGTGCAGCCACTGATCATTCTCGGCGTGATTCCCTTTGGAGTCGTCGGCGCGGTGTGGGGGCATGTCGCCTTAGGAATGTCGCTGAGTATCATGTCAATGGTTGGGGTAGTGGCTTTGGCGGGTGTTGTCGTCAATGATTCACTGGTGATGGTCGATTTCATCAACGAATACCGGGATCAGGGAGGCTCCGAGATCGAGGCCGCAGAGCTCGCAGGAGCACGACGTTTCCGTGCGATTTTCCTCACCAGCATTACGACGTTTCTGGGGCTGGTGCCGATGCTGATGGAAGATGACATGCAGGCAAAGTTCTTGGTGCCGATGGCTGTTTCGTTAGGCTTTGGCAGTTTGTTCGCCACCGTGATTATGCTCTACCTCGTGCCGTGCATCTATTTGATGCTTGGCGATATTAAGGCGCTTTTGAGAAATGGGCGAAATCGCTTCATGCGCAAAAATTGATTGCGCGCGCTGCCTGTTTTTCATAATAGTCACGCCGATGAACCCAACTTGGTATGTATTGAACGGAGAGGACAGACTCGGTCCCTACACAGGCGAGGCACTTGTTACATTTGCACAAGAAGGCCGAATCGCTCGTGAAACCATGGTCTGGACGGAAGGAATGCAGGAGTGGTTGCCTGCCGCACAGATCGAAGGCATTTTTCCGCCCGAAGAAGTAATCGTGCAAGCTGTGCCTGTTCAGGTTGCCCCCGCAAAACCTGCTCTCGCCACCACAAACTGGGCGCCTCCCGGAGCTACGACACGTGGCGCAACCATGCTGGCATCGAGCCCAGCAGCGTTGACTGGCTCACTGACCGCTGCGACAGCACCTACCGATGGCAGTTACCCCTACTTCAAGGTGAAACCCGCGGGCTTTGGCCTGTGGATCGGGTTCTTCGTAGGAAGTATCGTATCGATGATCGTAATGATTGCCATCATTGCAGGAGTAGTAGGTTCTGCTGATCCAACTACCGGAGAAGTAAGTGACACAGCTGCCGCAGGCGGTATGATCGGAGGTTTTGCAGCCGTAGGAGCAGCGGTTCTTTTCTTATTCCTCAATACACTCTATGCCTATATCGTTTTGCATCGCTCATGGAAATGCTTGCAATACGGCGGAGCACGCACCACTCCCGGTGCCGCCGTTGGCTATCTGTTCATCCCGTTTTTCAATCTCTATTGGTTGTTCATCGCCTACAAAGGACTTGCCGAAGACTGGAACCGCATCGTGGGAAGCTATGAAGACCTGCGCACAGCACCGCGGCTGAGTGAGGGATTGTTTTTGGCATACTGCATTTGTTGCATCGTCGCCGGACCCATCGCGCTCTTCCTGATGTTCCCGATTATGTCGCAGCTCTGCAAAGGTGTGAACTTTTTCGCCTATCGGCGCAACCCACAAGCGGGATCGGCGCTATCAGGATTCGGTGGCATCAAGTTTGGTTAATGATAAGCCTCTCAGCTTTCCATCAGCCACTTCAAATGCGGCGTATAAAGGTGCGGCTCTAGCAAAAATGAGTCGTGCCCTTTATCCGAGTGCACAGTTATCTGCGTGGTGTTGACGTCGGCGCGTTCCAAATGCAGCGTCAAATCTGCCTGTTCTTCGGGGTAAAAGCAAAAATCGCTGTCGATGGAAAACACCAACCAGCGCTGACCAGCTTCGGCGGCTCGTTCTAACAATTGACGCGGACTTTCTGCGCCCGCTTCTTCGACGGCATCATAGCGCGACCACATATCGATGATCCGCAAGTAGGTGTTTGCATCGAAACGTCGGACAAATTTTTTCCCTTGATGCAGCATGTAGGACTGAAAGGGATCACGCACTTTATACCAAGAAAGCGTGTCCGCATGTTGCACGATTTCCTGACGCGCCCGACGCTCGATGGCATCAAGATGCACAAAGGTTTTGTGTGAAATCATCCGCGCCAACGCCAATCCATAGAGTGGTGGCTGCGTGCGATAGTAATCCCCACCTTGGAAGTTCGGGTCATTTTCGATCGCCAAAATTTGTTCGAACAAGATCAAGCGATTGAGAACCGTCGTCTTGAATCCTGCAGCTAAGGAAACCACACGTTGCACACGCTGAGGAAACGTCGTGGCAAATGTCAGCGCCAGCAAACCACCAACCGAGGGGCCCACCACGCCGTGCAAAACTTCCACGCCCAAATGATCGAGCAACACAGCCGTAGCCCGCACTTGGTCGGCAGCAGTGATATGCGGAAAAATCGAACCCCATGGCTCACCCGTGCCCGGATTGATCGAAGAGGGACCCGTCGTGCCATAACAGCCACCGAGATAGTTGGCGCAAATGATGCAAAATCGATCGGTGTCGAGCGCTTTTCCGGGGCCAATCATGTCTTCCCACCAACCCGCGTGCATTTCAGGCTGCCACAGGTCGCCACATCCAGGAATTTCTGGATTATGCCCCGCCGCGTGGTGCGAACCAGAAAGCGCGTGATAGAGCAAAATGACATTGTCTTTTTCCGCATTCATCGTGCCCCAGGATTCATAGGCGATGCGCAAACTCGGAAGCACGAAGCCATTTTGCAGACGAAATGGTTCAGCGCTTTCGCAAAAATGTGTGATGGTGGAAGTGGACACAGCGGAAAAGTTGGTGCGACGCGATCAGCGGCGGGAAGAATGATTCTAGAGGCAAATGAGCAGGAGATCAAATGTAAAACATCGTGTCACCCGGCGTCACCGCCAGTTGCTCCAAGGTGATGAACGACAAATTTTTCTGAAAATCGGCAGCCAGAGACTTCCACGAATGAGCCACCGCAGGCCCCGACTCCCCTTCCGTGCTCACGGAGAATGCCAACAAGGAGGGATCGATGGCATCGACAATTTCCTTCAACGTGATCGCCGCCGGTGCTTTGGCCAACAAATAGCCACCTTCCTTGCCGCGCTTGCTCTCGATCAATCCCGCACGACGCAGATCATTGAGAATTTGCACTAAAAAGTTTGCAGACACGGCTTCGCGTTGCGCAAGTTCATCAAGTCGTGTAATACTCTGCGTGCCGTGACGTTTGGCAAGTTGGGCCAAGGCCCGGCAGGCATATTCAAGCTTCTGGGAAATCCGCATAAGGAAAATGAAACATAGTATGGAAAAAAGTGCGAGCGCTAAGGTAGATCGATTTTGCAACGGCAAAGAAGTCGATCATGCATCACTGTGGCAAAAAATCCGCGAGGAAGCCCAAGCCATCGCCCAGCGCGAGCCGCAAATGGCGAGCTTACTGCGCGATGTCGTAATCGATCAACCATGCTTAGGCGCGGCCCTCGGTTGCCGCCTCGCCCGCAAGCTCGCGCGCGAAGATATGTCGCGCGATGAACTCGCCCCCCTACTCGCTGGGCTTTTTCAACAACATCCATCGCTCACCTGCAGTGCCGCCAAAGATCTCATCGCCATCTATGAGCGCGACCCCGCTTGCGATTCCCCCTTGCAGCCGCTGCTCTTCTTCAAAGGCTTCCTCGCGATCTGCACCTACCGCATTTCTCATCATCTGTGGCACCACAATCGCCGCGATCTCGCCCTCTACTTCCAGAGCCTCGCCAGTGAAGTTTTTGCGGTCGATATCCACCCGGCAGCGCGCATTGGTTGTGGCATTTTGTTAGACCACGCCACCAGCTTTGTCGTCGGCGAGACCGCGATCATCGAGGACGATGTTTCGATCCTACACGAGGTCACCCTCGGTGGCACTGGCAAGGAAACAGGCGACCGCCATCCCATCGTGCGCTCTGGCGTGCTGATTGGTGCTGGGGCAAAAATTCTCGGTCGCGTCGTCATCGGCGAACGTGCCAAAATCGGTGCCGGCAGCGTCGTTCTCAACGATGTTCCCGCCCACAAAACCGTTGCCGGTGTCCCCGCCGTAATCGTCGGCGAAGCACGCGAAAACGCCCCTGCACTCGATATGGATCAGCGGCTATGAGATTGCCTTACCGCTTCTCCGCACCTTTGCAAATCACTTGTAAGGCCACTCCGTAGTAGTCGGCATAGGCGCGGGGAAAATGATGACCTTTGCCGGGAAATTCATGCACGTAGCAGCTGACTCCATGCTTTTCGAGCAGGGCGGCCTGCTCTTGGCATCTTGCCTTGATGCCTGCACCCTCGGCAGAGATCCAGGAGAGAAAGACACTTTGGCCTGTGCGTTGTTGCGGCGTGGCTTCTAACACCTCTAACAATCGCCCAGGATACCGCGATCCAGAGCTCATCGCCAAAGAGCCTGCCATCTCTTGCGGATACGCCGCCGTAAGGTGAACGGCAAGCTGACCACCCATCGAAAATCCTACCGCCATCAGTTTTCCAGGCGCCACCTGCACTTGATTCTCCATCCGCTTCAACGCTTTTTGGATTCGACTCCAGTCATCCTCATGCCGCTGCGACCACATGAAAGAATTCCGACCTAACGGAACCGTGCCACTCAGAGAAAAAAACGCGACATCGAGGTCATCGCAAATTTTTTGATGATCCGCCCCCGTGAAGTCCTCCGGCCACGAGCCATAGCCATGCAACCCGAGCACCACAGGAATCGGGCGCTTGCCATCATATCCTGTTGGTGTGATCAAAATCTCACGAGAAAATCCCGATGATGCCCATGCTTGATCGCAGGCGCGCAAAAATTCTAGCAACTTGGCCCAACGTTCGTCTTGTCGCAGCGATGCAAAATCCTCATCTCCCGCAATGTCGTCCGCGTTTGCACAATCTTCGTGCGCCGCTCGCTGCAACCAAGCAAAGGCACGATCACGATCTCCTGATTTGGCAAACTTGGCAGCCTCCGCGACGAATCCATCGGGCTCACATGGAGCCTTGGCCACATCATCCATCATCGACCACACGGCGGGCAATGACTTCGGCAAGGGCGACTCATAGGTGTGAGTTTCTGCGCACAAGACGGAGAATGAAACTGCGAGCCATGAGCAAAAGAGCGAAACTTTCATGCAAAAACTATGCTAGGTCGATCCAAGTCTGGCAAGACCTATGGAGAAGGGATTTTCAATCCCTTTCCTGATTTGATGGAACCATATACGATGAAAAAAGGGACTGAAAATCCCTTCTCCCTATTCACGTTTTGAAATCGCGTGATTGGAAGGCGAGCCAACCGAGCACAAATACCGTTGCATTGAGACCACCGAGAAAGGCGAATGACTCGAGCACTTTCGCCCATGGCAAATGCGGTTCC
>CANHKJ010000123.1 GCA_947460915.1 Verrucomicrobiia bacterium | reverse complement strand
TGCGAGCCACCGGTTGCATCAATGTCATGGGAAACCGAGCCCCTCAAGCGCAGAATCTTGCAATGGGCCAAAAACATCAGCCGAGGAAAAACCGATCATCGCTCCATCACCACCCCAGCCACCTTCATCAACGGCGGCACCATCGGCCCCGCAAAATCTGCAGGACGGTGAGGGTCATCGTGGACTGAAAAACCTAACAGATCGCTCGAATTTTTTCTTCCCATTGCCAAAAAAATCAAACAAAGTAGGAAAAAATATGAGCCGTACACTAATCAACTATCACTCAATCTCCGAGCCCAAAGATTCGGTAATACGTGAGGAACATGTTGAATTCGGATTTCTGCGCAAACTTCAGGAATTACAATGCGAATATCGCGGCGACATCACGGACCGAGCAAGTCTTGAGCAAAATTTCCGAGAGAAGTTTAAGCAGTTGCTCACCTGGACAACAAAAAACACGAAGTCCTAAAGATCCGCAAAAAAGCTGATGCAGCAGCTTTTCCCATCGTAGGAGTATATTTGAATCATGATCACCAAAATCAACCACCTCACGAACTTCGGTAACTATCGCCAATTTCAATGGGGAGGCACCACGCCTTTTACGAAGCGCAACCTCATCTACGGATGGAACTATTCGGGAAAAACAACACTGTCTCGACTGTTTCAGATTCTCGCTGAACCAAATCAGCTCGCACAATGGCAAGGGAGCCAATTCGAACTGGAGCTTCAAGGCGGAGTTACAATGACACACGCTAATCTGGCGAATCCTCCGTGTATTAAGGTCTTTAACCGCGACTTCATTCAACGCAACTTCCAGCAGGAACACCAAGCCCCAAGGATCATTGTCGGCGGAAATACCATCGATCTGCGCAATCGGATTACTCGTTTGAATGAGCATGAGATTAAGATTCGAGCCATCAAGGCTCGGCTCTCCGAAAACTACAGGCGTCTACAAAACGAACTTGATTTGTTGGGAACAAATCTTGCCAGGTCTGTTGCTACTATGACAGGCGACAGAAACTACAACCGCACAAAGCTGTTAACTGAAATTGATCGAATTAAAGCCACACCTGACACTTTTATTCTTACCGAGGAAGATCTCCAAGCCAAAGTGTCGCTACTCCGCAGCACAGAACAATGGACGAACATCAATACAGTTCAATCTCCAGCGGACAATCCAGAAACTTTGCGCCAACGATTGCTCGCGGTGATGCAGGAGACCGCATCGAACGCGGCCATCACGAAACTGAAAGAAAATCGTGACCTTGAATCATGGATTCGCACAGGACTGTTGCATCATTTGAATTCCTCGCAGTGCGAATTCTGCGGATCCACGATTTCGGAGGAACGATTGTCGGCATTGCAAAGACACTTCTCAAAAGCCTACGAAGACTTAACCGCAGAAGTGGCTTCCCAAATTTTGACACTTGAAGAAACAGAATTGGTTATTGTTCTCCCAGACGAAAGGGACTTTGTTCCCGACCTGAGGGCGCAGTTTGTTTCTTTGAAGGCTAGGGTTGAGGATTGGACCACTTGGGCAAATTCGGTGGTCGGCGAGCTCACCACACTTGCTAAACAGAAACAGCTATGCCTAGAAACTCAACTTGCTTGCGAGGTCGATACCAGTCGCTCCTCTGAAATTGATCAAATCGTAGCGGACATTAAAGCACTTGTCACAGCCCACAATCAAAAGCGAAGTCAGATTGACACTGAGAAAAGGGCCGCTAAAGGGGCAATCGAGAAGCATCAAGCTGCAAGCTTTTATCAGGATAACAATGTCCTCGGAAGAGAGTCCGAGATTCAAGCCGCGCAGGATCAGGTTGGTAAAGCCCAAAATCTTCTGACTTACATCTCAGGCAAGAAGGGGGTAATCGAATCACAGATCCAGCAGCAATCCATCGCCGCACAAAAAATTAATGAGACAATCCAGTTTCTTTTGCCCGACAACAACATCTCAGTTGCTGAAGTTCCTGGAGGCTCATTTGAGTTTCGGCGCGATGGTTCACCAGCAAACAACCTCAGCGAAGGCGAGAAAACAGCCATCACCTTTGCCTACTTCCTCGCCACACTTGAGAACAACGGCGCGTTACTAAATCAGACGATTGTCTTTCTCGACGACCCCATTTCCAGCCTCGATTCGAATCACATCTACGCAATTTATGCATTGATCATAAAACAGTTGGAGCCGTGTTTGCAGATTTTTGTCTCGACTCACAACAGCGAGCTTTACACCCTGCTAAAAGATTATTGGTTTTACGCGAGACAACAGTTTGCGAACCACTCTGATGCCTGCGCCTACTACACACGGCGATACCTAGATGGAACTAGCCACAGATGGCATTCCACGCTGGAGGACACTCCAACCCTCTTGCGAAAATACAAATCTGAATACCAATTTGTCTTTGAGCAATTGCACCAATTCTCCTCATCACAAGTGCCAACGCTGCATGAGGCTTACACCTCTCCCAACCTGTTGCGTAAGTTCCTCGAAGCATACCTTGGGTTCAAAAAGCCATGTATATCACAGTGGTCAAAAAAACTCGACCTTTTATTTGATTCGGATGTTGATCGGATAGAAATCCAGAAGTTTTCTGACGATGCTTCACACTTGCAAGGATTGAGTCGTGCCCTCCAGCAACCAAACTTTATTTCCAATGCGCAGAACACCGTCAAGAAAGTCATTCAAGCCCTAAAGGCGAAAGACCTCCCTCATTACACCTCCATGTGCACAGTGATCGGCGTTGCGCCATAGTTTTACGATCAACCCAATTTGCTTTCTATCCAAATGACCGACACCAAACAAAAACAACTGGGCAGCATCCTCTGGAACATCCCGAGAGACTGTGCAGAATCATAGGTGCTGACGATTTCCACGCACTGACCATAACGAAAAACGCCCGCAAGCGAACTTGCGGGCGTGTTGTATTTTTTGCCTAGCAGAAAATTACTTCTTCGCCTCGACGGCTTGGAAGGTAATTGGATCGACGAGAGTGGCGGGATCCATTTTTTCTCCATCGAGATCTTTTTCGTGAGTCTTCAGTTCCTCGGCGGTTACGGGAGCGGCGGGGTTGGTGCGTTTCGCTGCGATGTCGATGGCAGCTTGTGCCATTTCGGGAGTCACAACATCACCCACGCTGTTGCCGAAGCTGTTGCGGATGAAGGTCATGATGAATGCCAAATCTTGCGCACTCATGCCACCACCTTGGGCAGGCATCACACCGGCACCGTATACTTTACCAGAGCTGGTAGGGCCTTGCAATCCGTTAAGAATAACTTGGGAAAAGCGTTCCGTATGTCCTGTGGCCCATGCGGAACCGACAAGAGAAGGATAGTTGACACCATCGCCTTTGGCATCGGCACCGTGGCAGCCATTGCACTTAGCGCTATAGAGCGATTGACCTTTTTTCACATACACATCGAGAATCGGCTTGGGTGGCAAGGCGACGTCATCCAAGACACCTGGGGCTTTGCCGCGCACGTATTCGGGTTTGATGGAGGTGTTGTAGCTGAAGAACCCGCCGCTTGCATTGCCGATCACGGAGCCACCGATGATGAAAATCACGGCGCAAATCGCGAAGGTGACGATGGAAAGTGGCTCTTTGTTCGAACCTGGGTTGCGATGTTCCCGGGCAGCAGCAGCTGTCATCGATGCACTGTTGTGTGCAGTGGTGACGTTGATCGTGTCGTCAAGATCAGGGCGGCTGTTAGGATTGGGAGTAGAAGAAGATGACATGTCAGAAGATGGAAGAGGTTGCTGAAAAATCAAAAAATTACTGCGCGGCAGGTTTCGGTGGAGCGTAGTTCATCGAAGCGGGAACCGTATCGTTCTTTTTCATCGAGAGCAAGTAGCCAACAAGAGCTTTTGCCTCGGGCTTGGGTGATGGAGCAAGTCCTTCACGTGCAGGTTCGTTGAAGAGGAAACGCACTGAGGGGCAAGTAGACCAGCGCATCGAGGGCTTGGTGCGAGGATTGTAGAGATGCTCGAACAACAAGGCCTCGGGCGAAGTTTTCATGGAGTCATTCCAAGCATCACCGAGTTTGGTTTTGTTCAACTCGTTCAAGGCGAGAGCTGTTTTTTCATAACGCGAGCCGACGTTCGAGAGATCGGGACCGATACGCATCACGCCGATTTGGGCAAAGTCTTCGCCTTGGTAGTCGAACACATTCGATTCACGGCGAGTGTCGCCACGATCAGGATCGGCCTTAAAGCCAGCCCAACCGTCGCGATGGAAATCATTGCCTGCATATGTAGGGCGCACCACTTGCGTGTGGCAAACATAGCAACCGTTTTGGGCATAGACTTTGGCGCCGTTGGCAACCTGACCTGTGCGTTTCGGGAAATAAACGCCTGTTTTTTCGTCGATGCCATCCGCGAAATACACGGGTTTGACATCACGCGTTTTGAAAAATGGCAGAACCACAGCGAAGAGCCATGCCGAGCCGAAGCTGGCGATCATGCCGAAAGTGAATGTGCGGAGAGTCATAGTGATATGAGAAATGTTTCCGTTGAAAAATTAGTGAGCGATGACCGAACCTGGACCGGCGTTGTCAATGTCCCCTTCTGGTCCGTGTGGACTGTCAAGGTGAGCATGACCCAACAAAGTAGGATGAGAAGAACGGCGTCCCAAACGCATCCACATCAAGAGCAGGTGTGCAAAGAAAAACACGTTCGAGAACAACACGAAGCACCAGGCGATCAGTGTTGCCATCTGATAGGGATAGGCACGTGCTACGGCGCTGTCCCACGTGAATTTAAAATCCTCTTGGCCTTGACCGTGCAGAACACCACCGAGCACCGAAAGCACTGCTACGGCAATGACACCATACATCGAGAACAAGAAATGCATCTTGATGAAACGCTTCGACAACCATTCACGACGAGTGATCCGAGGCACGATGAAATAGATCGCGCCAAACATCACGAAGCTGAAGCAGCCGTAGATCGCGAGAATGTCCATGCCATAGTGAGTAATGCTGAATTGTGTCAACGGAAGCGTCGAATTCGGCAAATTGGTAAGCGTGCTTGAAATTCCAAGGACCAACATGCAAACCACACCCGCAGCGGTGAAGCGCAGCGAAGGACTAGTTGCAAATTTGCCTGGCTCGGAAGCCATTGTGCGCAGAGTGCTTACGGCAATGGCAATCGTTGGAATGCCAATCAACACAGCAGCGGCAGCGCCCATGTAAGGAAGGAAAAACGGAATCGGTGCACCGGTAAGTTTTTGCATCCCAGCCCAAGGACCAACTACGGCCAGAACCCAGAAACCGATCAGTGAGAGTGAGTAGCTATGCACAGGGCGACCGGAAATTTTCGGAGCCAAGTAATATGCTGCGGCAGCGGCGGTAGGAAGGAAGAATAGATAAGTAATTCCCGAACGGAACCATGCGGCAACACCTGCGGACATCAGAGGGTTGCCTCCGACGCAGAAAACGAGCAAGAAGGCCGTAGCAACGATCCATGGGAACCATACCAGAGCACCAACGGCGAACCATTGACTGACAAACACTTCACCCGGTGTGCGAACGCGGAATTGGATCATCGTCCAGATGGCAATCAAGGCATACGCAGCGAGCAGAGCTGGCCAAATCATCGTCGGAAACTCCATCCAAGGAACTCCGGTGCCGTAACCAGCAAGAATCGAGAAAGTGCCGACAGCGATCAGAAAATTCCATGCGTGTCCTGCGGCAAGAATGATGCCTGATGCGCGGTTTTCTTGACGAGTGAGACGAGCGATCAACCAGATCAACACACCAAAGGCCGCTTGGCAGCCCCAGCCGTAAACCAGAGTCGAAATGTGTGCCGCGAAAACACGACCTTGCGTCATCAATGGGCAGCCATCGAGAAATTCAGGGCTAACCATTTTCGCTGTGGCGATGATACCCAGCAGCAAGGAGACAGCGAGCCAGGCAGCTCCACTGGTGAAAAAGAACATCACCGGATGACGCAGCGAGCGGTCGATGGCCGTGCGCAAAATGGCGTCCTGTTCAGCAGATTGTTTGGTTTCTTGTGACATCGTGAGAAAAAATTACCGGTTGAGAAAAAGTTTAGTTCGGAGCTTTAAGGTCAGACGCTTGCAAAGCAGGAGCACCCACTTCACCGCGGAAGGCTTTCACTTGATCAGGCGTGACAGCAGAAGCTTTGTTACCAAAGGAATTGCGGACGTAAGTCAGAACAGCAGCGAGTTGCTCATCGGACAAATGCGCCACAGCCATCATCGGCGCGGGGAGATTGTAATCGACACCTTTTACTTTGATGGGACCACCAAGACCACGCAGAGTAATGCGAATGGGATTTTCGACGGGACCATTGACCCACTCCGAACCAGCGAGTGGCGGAGCCAATCCAGGAACGCCATTGCCATCAGCACCGTGGCAAGCCTGGCACAGCATGTATTCGGCTTTACCCTTTTCCATGATGGCGGGATCGATCGGCGCGTTGGCATCGGTTTCCACGATCTCAACAGGTGCAGCGTTTTTGGCGGCCTCAGCAAGTGCTTTGGCTGTCGGAGATTCGGGAACAACTTGCTCGGGTTTCTCTACAGCAGCAGGCTTGCTGGCAGCGAGTGTTTTGCCCAGAACGGCATAAACATCGGCAGGCTTGACCTGAACGGTTTTACCGGGCTCTACTTCTTTGTAAGAAAGCAAAGCGGCTTGTTCCGACTTCACCGCGGCGATGTTTTCATAACGCGCCACAGCAGCTACATCCTCCAAAGTAGAGGGAGCCTTGTGGTTCATCAAAGCGATCACGCCAAGTGCAATGCCGAAGAGTGCAAAAACGGCGAGGCCCCAGAAAAAGGCTTTGAAACGAACGATTGGGTTGTCTTGTGACGGGTCCATGATGAAAAGTGGTAAAGTGAAAAATTAGTTAGAGAGATTCGCGGACTCAAGAATGCGAGGATCGCGATGTGGATAGAGAGAGTGCTGACCAAGTGCGCGGAGCAAGAAGAATACGAAACCAGCACCAATGGTGATGAAGGCAAGAATATCGCCCATCCAAGCGCCCGAAATCGTAGGTGCAATGTTGCCAAAGACTTCATGACCATCTAATGTAACGTTCCCAGTCGCATCAGTGATGTGGAGGTTTCCAAGCGAAATACCACGCTCAGGGATGACGATGAGATACATGTCGAGAATGTGCACCAAGAGCATGTAAACCGCTACGGCACTGAGCAGGTGCGGCTTTTTCTTGAGCCACTGTTGCAGCAAGATCACGAAAGGAACGACGAAGTGCAGGATGACCAGAGCGATGCTAGCGATGTTCCAGCCTTCGGTATTACGAATCAAGAAATACTTGGTTTCCTCGGTGATGTTCGCATACCAGATCAAGAAAAACTGCGAGAATGTTACGTAGGCCCAGAACACCGTGAAGGCGAAAAGCAATTTGCCCATGATATGGAAATGCTCTTGAGTGACCACGTTCTTGAGGTAACCCGAACGACGCAGTAGGTAGGTGGTGATGATGATTACGCCCATGGAGTTGATGGCGCAACCTGCGAAGATATACACACCATACATGGTCGAGAACCAAGTGTAGTCCATTCCTTTCAACCAATCGAACGCAGCGAAAGTTACGGTCAATGCAAGAATTGGCAAGAAAGCAGCAGCGCGACGACGAGCGGTGAAAAGATGCACGGTGCCAGGATTCGGATCAGTGTCCTGAGCGGTCGAGAGTTTACGCAAGCGATAGATCACGTAGCCAAGTCCCAAGAAGAACATGATCGTGCGGAAATACCAGAAGGGCAAGTTCATGAACCAGTGTTTGTTGAACATCAAATGGTCTTTATGATGAAGTCCTTCAGCCATGGTGGATGCCATAGGAACTGTCTTACCTGTGAAAATATAACGGAAACCGTTGAGAACCCAGTTCCATGAGCCAGCCAGCCATTCCGTAATCAGCGTGCCCGTACCAATATTTTCCTCCTTGATGACATCACGATGCGTGTTCATCCACTCGTAGAGGTAAGTCTGGATATTAGGGCAGAGCAAAGGAATCGCAAAGATGCTCAACCAGGGAAACACCGAACCGACATTCTCCATCACACGACGCACACTGGTGCCCCAGCCGCTGTTCGATACGTTGTGAAGCAATGTCCAGAAGCAACCACCTAGAGCCAGTGTGAAGAAATAGAACAGCGCAAAAACCCAGGAATAGGAATATGAGCCTTGTTGCGCTTTGGGAGCAAAGAACAGAAGATAAACGCTCAACAGACTGCCAATCACCATGACCGCGAGAGCAATGGTTTTGGCCTTGGCGATTTTGGACTTGTCCAAGTGCTCGCCGTTGACGGGGATTTCGTGGGATGTGACGTGATGGGACATCGT
>CANHKJ010000122.1 GCA_947460915.1 Verrucomicrobiia bacterium | reverse complement strand
TCGGCACTGGTTTCGTCGAGGTCCGCCATTTTAATCGTGACGGTTTTGCCGTTTTTCATCCGAAATTCTCCAGCAAGGTCATCGCCTTCGCCAGTGGTTTTCACGAGTTCGAGTTGGGCGGTGCGTCCATCTTTGCTGGTCCAGGCATCGAAGGCAGCAAATGTAGAAGCGGTGAGTAATGCGGTTGCGAGTAATAGATTTTTCATAACCTTGTTAAAGTAGCATGTTTGATCGGCGAAAGAAAGCAGGAAAATCAGGTGTTAACGGTCGCACTCGCCCATCACGAAGTCGAGAGAGCCAAGGATCGCGGGGATGTCCGAGACCATGTGACCGGGGAGAAGTTTCGAAACGAGAGCGAGGTTGCAGAAGGAGGGGCTGCGGATCTTGAGACGGTGCGGCACGCCGCCGCCTTTGGAATGGATGTAGAAACCGAGCTCGCCTTTGGGGTTTTCGTGGCCGAAATAGACTTCGCCTTCGGGGGCGGAAATGCCTTGGGTGGCGACGATGAAGTGATGGATCAGCTCTTCCATGCTCATCAGGACTTTCTCCTTGTTGGGTAGCATCGATTTGCTATCGGCAAGATTGACGGGGCCCGCAGGCATTGTATCGAGCACTTGGCGGCAAATCTTGATCGATTGGCGCATTTCTTCCATACGAACTTGGTAGCGCGAGTAACAGTCGCCTTCCTCGGCGATGGGTACATCGAACTCGTATTTTTCGTAGCCAAGGTAGGGGTTGTCCTTGCGAAGGTCGCGCGGGCAACCAGAGGCGCGGAGGTTCGGACCGGTGAGACCCCAGGAAATGGCATCTTCTTGCGAAATCACGCCGACATCAGCCATGCGGTCGATGAAGATTTTGTTGCGGTCGAGCAGTTTGGCGACCTCTTCAATAGTGGTGGCGCATTCATCGAGGAAAGTGCGCACGGATTGCTCGAAGCCAGGGGGCATGTCGCGCATTTGGCCACCGACGCGGGTGTAAGAGGTGGTGAAACGAGCTCCTGTGAGTTGTTCGCAGAGGTTGTAAATTTTTTCGCGCTCGGTGAAGGTGTAGAGGAAGACCGTCATCGCACCGACGTCCATCGCGCAGACACCCACGCCGAGCATGTGGGCAGAAATCCGTGCAAGTTCACAGCAAAGAACACGCAGTGCTTGACCACGCGGTGGCAGCTCCCAGCCCATGAGTTTTTCCACGGCGCAGGCGTAAGCGACGTTGTTTGCGAGAGGAGCTAAGTAGTCGAGTCGGTCGGTGTAGGGCACAAACTGATTGTAGTGCATGTTTTCCGCGATTTTTTCGTCACCGCGATGCAAGAATCCGACATCGGGCTCGGCACTGATGATCGTCTCGCCGTCGAGCTCTAGGATCAAACGCAGCACGCCGTGAGTCGCGGGGTGAGAAGGCCCCATGTTCAGGGTCATGCGCTCACCGTGCATGTCCGAGGTCTCGGCATTGTAATCGTCGTGACCCCGTGCCGCTTTGGCGAGGGTATCAGGTGCTTCGTATTCAGTTTTCATGGGAGTGGAAAAAATGTTAGGTTAGAATTCGTTGTAGCCACCGAGGTAGCTGGGTGTGTAAAGCATGAGTTGTAGAACAGGAGCCATGAGCTCAAAGTGCTTGTCACAGGTGTAGATGCGGCAAGTCGCTTCACGAGCGATGGTGGCAATCAGCACGTCGTTCCATGGAGCATGAACTCCTTTGGAGCGCAATAAGCTAAAATTGGTCGCCGCCTTGCGCCAGATCTTTTGGTCCGAGCGGTGATAGGGCAAAATGTTGCACCAGGCCTGTAAACGATCGCGTTCTTGTGGGCGAGCACCACCGAGAAACTCCATTTCCACAGGTCCGCACAAGGTAGCTTCATAGACATCCAGCAGTCCTTGCAGGCCGAGTTTCACCTCCTGCCTGCCGTCACGGCGGCTCGCCTCGATCCATACGCTTGTATCAACTAGTACCATGTTATCGATCAAAATCTTCCAGTTCTTCGTTCGTGAGGGGATAATCGCCAAATTCACCCTCTCTGAGCATGTGACCAAATTTTTTCGACATCTCGCGCTTGATGTATTGGCTGGCAGCTTTGACCACGGCAGGACCCTTCTTCCGTTCTCCCGTAAGGATCATGGCGTCTTGTAAAAGTTTCTCGTCAATGTCGATGGTGATTTTCATGCGGGAAAAATAGTACTTTTCCTGATTTTTGTCAATAAAAAATACAATTTATAGGCCTTTTAGCAGATTCATTAGTGGTTGTTGCCAGACGCCGAAGACCAAAATGGCGACGGTGAGTATTGTGAGAGCGAAGGAAAAAATGGATGTGGAGTCGAAGGGAACGGGCTCTTTCTGGTTCGGCGCATTCCACCAGATGGCTCGTAGGACTTTGAAATAGTAGTAAAATCCTGCGGCGGCAGCGATGGCGGCAATGATCACGGGAATCCACATCTGCGAGGCCATGGCTGCCTGGAAGACGAAGAATTTTCCGAGGAATCCAACAGTAAGTGGCACACCGGCGAGAGAGGCCATGATCACGGTCGTAGCAACAGCGAGGATCGGGTTGCGCTTGGCTAGGCCGTCGAGCGCGTCGATGTTATCGCTGCCACTTTGCACACGGATGATGTTGAGGATGAAAAATGCGGCCATCGTCATGATCAGGTAGCTGGCGAGGTAGAATCCGACGATTTTGGCGGACGAAAGACCGTCTTCGCCAGTGCGATTGGCCGCGATGGCGAGCAGGATGAAGCCGGCATTGGCGATCGATGAATAGGCGAGTAGGCGCTTGAAGTTGTTTTGTGGAATCGCGCCGAAGTTCCCGATGATCAGCGTTATGCAAGCGAGGATCACCAAGGCAGAGAAAATTTTCCCCGCATAGGGGGTATGCGAAAACGGGGCGAGAAAGCTGATCAGCGCCATGAATCCTGCGGCCTTTGAACCGATCGACAGGAACGCTGTAGTCGGGGTGGGGGCACCTTGATAAACATCCGGAATCCAGAAATGCATCGGGGCAGCACCTACCTTGAAGCCGAGTGCAATGATCACGAGTGCAACTCCGAAAAGCAGCGGTGTGCCGGGAGTGCCTTCGTAACCAGCTGCCAAGGTAATTTGAGCAAGATCAAGAGAACCCGTAGCACCATAAATCCAAGCGATGCCGTAAACGAGGAAACCAGTCGAAAGCGCGCCGAGGATGAGGTATTTCACTCCCGCTTCGAGCGAACCAACGTTGCGCTTCATGAAGGCGACGAGGATGTAAAATGTGACGGTGAGCAACTCGAGCGAAACAAATAGGAACGCAAGGTTTTTGGCGGATGCCATCCACGTCATTGCGGCGGTGGCAATGATGATCAGCGAGTAGTATTCACCCGTTCCTTCTTCTGAGCCTTTGTCGGCCGAAAATTTGGCCAGCACCGAGCGGTAATCGACTGCCAAGATTAACACGAAAATCGCCGTGACCAAAGCCATGATTTTGTAGAATCGTGCAGCGGCATCGAATTTGTAGAGATCCCAGAGCGCATACTTGGCCCAGGATTTGCCTTCGGCGGCATTATCGGGACCAATGGCGCGGAAGGTGAGAGCAAGGACAAGGAGCAGGCCGACAATGCCGGCGAGACCGATCCAAGTTTTGCTTTTGCTGGGGACAAAGGCTTCCGCAACTAGCAAAAGGATGCCGAGCGTGACCGTGAGAGCTTCGAGATAATAAGCGGGCATGATAGGAAAAGTGTTAGTGTAAGAGGTTCACCAAGATGTTGGGATACATACCGACGACCAGCAACGCTGCGGCCAACAATAAGGCGGGAATTTGTTCCATGATTGGGATGTCGGTGGCATTGACGGTGCTATTGACCGTGGGACCTTGGAATGTTTTGCGGAAGGCGCGAAGCACATACACGGCGCTCATGACCACACCCCAGAGTGAGAGGATCGTGGCGATTTGCACAGGACCGAGCGGGCCGCCCGCGCTGCGACCAAAAAATCCGGAGAGGAACACCATCACTTCACCCGAGAAATTGGCGAGTCCAGGAAGTCCGAGTGATGCCATACCGGCGATGCCGAAGAGAAATGCCAGACGCGGTGCGGGTTTGGCCAAACCTCCGAGGTCGGCGAGGTCTAAGGTGCCGGTGCTGCGCTCGATGCGATCGGCTAAGCCGAAAAGCATGGCAATCGAAATACCGTGCGCAAACATCAAGACGGATGCGGCAGGAATGGCGTAGGGATTGTCTACACCTGCGTGTTTCGAGGCGATCAAAGCGGCGATGGCGAGGAAAATGTAGCCCATGTGCATCACCGAGGAATGACCGAGCATGCCGTCGATGCGCTTTTGATTGATGGTCACAAATCCGACCCACAAGATGTTACCCAATAGCAACACCAACAACGGTGTAAGCCAAGCGTTCATGCCCACAGGCACGAGGGGTACGGCGAGTTGCAGCAAACCGTAAAGGCCGAATTTTTTCAACACACCAGCGTGCAGCATGGCAGTAGGCGCGGGAGCACTGGCATAGGCTGGTGCTGCCCATGAATGGAAAGGGAACAGGGAAACGAGCGTGCCGAATCCGATGATCAGTAGGGCTGCGATGGATTTTTGAGTGGTGTGATCGATTTCCTGCGACTGTTTCAGCATTTCGATGATGTTGTAAGTGCCGCATTCACGAGCCAACCAAACCAGACCAGCCAACAAAATCAGCGAACCCACGCCGAGATAGACAGTGATTTTCCAAGCGATTTCCTTGCGGCTACCGCGACCAAGCAGGCCGATCATCAGGAATGTGGGAATCAGCGCCAATTCGTGGAAGGCGTAGAAGAAAAACAAGTTGGTTGAGATGAATGCTCCGATAGCACCTGCAGCAATGAGCAAGCTCGATGCGTAGTACAATTTCTCGCGTCCCTCGGGTGCTTTGCCGGAAAAAACAGCTGCTGCTAAAACGATCACTGAGAGTGCGACCATGATCGCTGATGTGCCATTCAGAAATCCGAATGCCAAGTCCAGCGACGGTGTAAGCAAAACGGAGACAGATGATGTCCAGCACTCGCACTGCCAAGTGTAGGCCGCGTAGAGACCAATTACCAGAGTGGCAATACCCGCAACACGAGCTGTCAGTCGTGCCGGCGAGCCAAAGATGATGGCAATCGCCGCGAGGAAAGGAATGAGAAATAGGATCGATGACATGGTTGGTATAAAAAAGATGGAGTCGCAGAAAATTCAGATCAGAAAACAATCAGATAAATGATCACCAGTACGCCGAGACCGAGGAATGCAGCGTAGGTTTGCAGGTTGCCTGATTGCATGCGGCGGATGAGGAGTCCGATGCCTTGCGCACCGCGTGAGAGACCGCCAACGAGCAAACCGTTGATGAACAGTTCGTCAAAGAAATGCACGATCGCGGCAAAGGCGTCTTGGAAATACTTGACGATGAAATTGTCGTAGAGTCCGTCGATGTAAAAGCGATTGCGGAAAACGGGGAAATTGAGTGGGTCTTTTTCTTTGCCGTTGTAGATGAAAAAACCTGCAAGCAATCCAAGAACCAAGGTGCCGATCGAGGCTGCGAGCACGATCGTTGGATGCTCATGATGATGCGGACGAATGGCGGAAAGTGTCTTGGCAAGATCCAGGCCGCCTAGTTTCGTAGCGGAAAGCAATGCCATTGCCGCGAGCAGCACCAGCGGCACATACATCAGCGGCCCAACTTCATGCGCGTGATCGGCATTGTCGCTCTTGGTTTTGCCAAGGAAGGCGACGACGAACAGGCGTGTCATGTAGAAGGTCGTGAGGAATGCCACAAACACGGCGATCCAGAAAAGGGCTTTGTTATGTTCAAAGGCGGCGGAGAGAATTTCTTCTTTCGACCAAAAGCCTGAGGTTACAAAAGGAACAGCGATCAGTGCAGCGTAACCAAGGAAAAAGGTAATGCCAGTGATGGGCATTTTTTTCAACAGACCGCCCATTTTCCAAATGTCTTGTTCGTGGTGGCAAGCATAGATCACGGCACCCGAACCAAGGAATAATAGCGCCTTGAACCAAGCGTGGGTGAATAGGTGGAACATTCCAGCATCGCCTGCGGTGAGCCCGACGGTCATGACCATGTAGCCGAGTTGGGAGAGAGTGGAATAAGCAAGGATGCGTTTGATATCGTCTTGTTGCGTAGCCATCAATGCGGCAACGAGTGCGGTAATCCCACCAACCCAGGAAATGATCGTGCCTGCTTGGTTTTCAAAGCAATCAGGTAAGGAAACCTGCACGCGGAAAAGCATGTAAACACCAGCGGCGACCATCGTAGCGGCGTGAATCAGCGCGGACACCGGTGTTGGGCCTTCCATCGCATCGGGAAGCCACACGTGAAGAGGCAACTGAGCGGACTTGCCGACAGCTCCGCAGAAAATGCACAACAAAGCAGCGACGAGTGCTCCCGTTGCAAGATCGGGTGGCAATTTCATTTCGCCGAAGCTGAATGTGCCAGTGATGTTCCAGAGCAAAAGGATACCGATCATGAGGCCGAAGTCACCGATGCGGTTGGTGAGGAAGGCTTTTTTCGAGGCATCTGCGGCGGAGTCTTTTTGATACCAGTGACCGATGAGCAGATACGAGCTCAAGCCGACCAACTCCCAGAAGATGAAGGTCATGATGAAGTTGTTCGCCAAAACGATGCCCGTCATCGAGAACATGAACAAGGAAAGCCCTGTGAAAAAGCGAGCCTTGGCACCATCGTCTTTCATGTAGGCTAACGAGAAAATGTGCACCAACATGCCAACGCCGGTGACCACGATCATCATACCTGTGGAAAGCTTGTCGATGGTGATACCGATGTCTAGTGATAGCGGCCCAAGTTTGATCCATTGATAGGATTCGGGTGAAGTAGTGGTGCCGAGCAATTTAAAGGCGATGCCAAAAGTCGCGACCGCAGAGGCTGTCGAAAACAATGCGGCGATCGTGTGTTGTTTTTGCAACAGCACATAATTCACTGCTGCAACGAGTAGTGGAAGAAGTAGGAGAATCCAAGGAAGTGACATAAATGAAAAAATGTTAGCCTTTCAGAGTGGTGAGTTCATCGGTGTAGATCGTCTGGCGCGAGCGATATAGTGCGACGATGATGGCGAGTCCGACGGCGACTTCAGCTGCGGCGACGGTGACAACGAAAAACACCAGCATTTGTCCATGCACGTCAGGCAAGCCGTTGGCACTCGGATAAAAGCGAGAAAAAGCAATCAAGGTGAGGTTGGCCGCGCTGAGCATAAGCTCCAGGCACATGAACACGATGATGATATTGCGGCGCATGACGACACCGGTGAGCCCGATGGCGAAAAGAAGGCCGGCAACGATCAGGTAGTGGTTGAGTGTGGGCATGGGATGAGGAAATTAGTTGGATTGTTTTTTCGATAGCACCACCACTCCTACGGTGGCAACGAGCAAAAGAACGCCGAGAATTTGCAGCGGCAGATTGTATTCGGTGAACAGGCTTTGACCGATCAAGTGGACATCGGGTAGTGAGTTCGCGGAAAGATTTTTCGCGATCTGCGTGCCAGGAGTAAAGTTCGCAGCGGCAGCGGGAAGATCGAGGGCTGGCAATGTTTTGTCAGGTGTTGTGGAAATCACGCCGATGAGTTGGATCGTAAATGCAATCACGATGCCCAAACCACCAAGAATCGGAGCCATTTTGGGCGCTTTCTTTTTATCCGTATTCAAATCCAACAACATGATGATGAAAATGAACAAGACCATGATCGCTCCGGCATAGACGAGGATTTGGATGATGCCAGCAAAGTAGGCATTGAGTCCGACAAAAAGTCCAGCAAGGCCGACAAACGAGGCCACCATCGACATGGCGCTAGCGACAGGGTTGCGCAAAAGCACCACAGCAGCTGCGCCGAAGAGCATGATCAGGGCAAAGAGCCAAAAGATAGGAAGAGGCATGATGAAAAATTTTTAGAGGCTGAGGAATAAAGGGAGTTATTTGATTTCGTTCCATTTGTTCACAAGTCCAACGCGCACGCCGCCGATCTCGTAGAGTTTTTTCTTGTCGTGCACCATTTCGGCACGGGTAAGACCAGAAATGAGGTAATCTTTGCGCAGATAGATCGCTTGCTCGGGGCAAACTTCCTCGCACATGCCACAATAGATGCAGCGAATCATGTCGATATCAAATTCGAGCGGACGTTTTTCCACCTTGGCCCATGGATCATCGGTAGGGATTTCGCTCGGAGTAATCTTGATGGCTTTTGGTGGACAAATGAATTCGCACAATTGGCAAGAAACACAGCGCTCACGGCCTTGTTCGTCGGTGACCAGAGTCGGTGCACCGCGATAATATTCGGGCATGTGGTCATCCCAGCGTTGCTCAGGGTATTGCATCGTGATTCCCAAACCAGACGATGCCATATCCTTGGC
>CANHKJ010000121.1 GCA_947460915.1 Verrucomicrobiia bacterium | reverse complement strand
TCGCGTTCCAGAACAGGTCCGGTATCGACGTAATAGCGTTGAGTCCCGCCCAATGCTTGTAGCGCGAGATCCATCGCCTTTAGCCGATCACCGATCAGATCGTGGTAATCATCATTCCATGAGTAGCGGGCGATGCGGTACTGATCATTGCCTGAACTACTGCCTGGATAGTAATTCATCCCAAGACAAATCACCGCGCGGCAGCCTGGCAAGACCTCGCGCGGATCACAGCGGCGTTCTTGATTGCGTTCCAGCCAAGCCATTTCGCCATGCATGCCTTGCTCGACCCAGTGGAGGTAATCGTCAGCATGTGTGGCGCGATTTGCCGTGGCGATGCGGCAATCGTCAAAGCCACATTCACGAGCGATGGCGCGCACACGGGTCACCATCTCATTATTCATGGGCGCATTGCCGAGACTCATGATTGCTGCTGGGAAAAATAGTAATGCGCACTTTCGAGAATGCCAGCGGCGATTTCGGTGCGATTGAGCCCCGCCACATCGATGACAAGATGAGCGCACTCACGGTAGAGCGGTGTGCGTTTTTCTAGCAAATCGGCAATGACTGCACGCGGGTTATCGGTTTGCAAGATGGGGCGTTCACGATTTTTTTTGGTGCGTTGGTAAATCGTTTCAGGGCTCGCACGCAGCCAAACGACGTAACCGAGCTTGCGCAGGATCTCGCGATTTTCCTCGCGCAGGATTGCCCCGCCACCGGTGGAAATGACCGTGCTGCTGGGGTGTTTTTCTAATAAGTCAGCGAGCACGGTGGCTTCCAGATCGCGAAATCCCACTTCGCCGAGCTTGGCAAAAATTTCCGTGATCTTGCAGCCAGCGCGGGCTTCGATTTCGGCATCGGTATCGACCAGCGCGAAACCTAAAACGCGCTTGAGTTCACGACCGATTGTGGACTTTCCACAGCCCATAAAGCCGATGAGTATGATGTTCTGGACTTCCGTCCCCGTCTGATTCATGAACACATTATGGCAGCAAATCCGAGAGAGGGCAAGGGGATGTTGCTGAGGAACTCCTTGATTATTTCGCCACAAAAAAAGAATCACAAAAAAATCAGTAGCGGAATTTCCGATCCGTATGAGTGAAGAGTATTTTTGCACCAAAGATGCTGTAGTTCTGCCCTTCAAGTCTTAGGTCTTATGTCTGATATTCTTGTGTCTTTTTCTAGAAGCTGGCACACTCTGCTGCGTGAGCGAGGAGCGAAAACAGATGCCGCAGTTGGATGGATTGCGGGCTTTGGCGATGTTGGGGGTGATTTATCATCATTGGCTGCCGCAGTCTTGGCGCTTTCATTTTCCTACGGAAGCGGGACTATTTTTGTTTTTTGTATTGAGCGGATTTTTGATGGCTCAGGGCTTGTTGCGTGAGCGCGAAGTGCTACCGAAGGCAACGATTTTGAAGCGTTTTCACGCGAAGAGATTTCGGCGCATTTATCCGGCCTACTATGCGGCATTGTTGTTGGCCTTAGCACTGGGGGTGCGTGAGTTGTGGGGGCATCCGTTGTGGTGGTTGTTGAATGCGCAGAATTTTTTGATCTTAGACCTGGGCTACTGGCCACCCTCGGTATCACATTTTTGGACCTTAGCGGTGGAGCAGCAGTATTATTTGGTGTGGCCCTTGGTGCTGTTGTTTGTGCCGCGACGATTTTTGATGGTAGTCTTAGTGCTGCTCTGTCTGTGCTCGCCGTTGGTGCGTTATTCGTCAGATGCCGGTGGATGGCTATCGATGGATTTGATCCCATGGGGTTTGCTTGATGATTTCGCGTTAGGCTCTTTGCTTGCCTTGCTGATGCATCATGGCATGGTGTTTCCTCGACGTTGGCTGGATCTGCTTGGTTGTGTGGCTTTGGTGGGTTACGGCTATCTTTACATTTCGTGGGAAATGCATGGTGCCGTGCCGTTGTGGTGCCATCTCCAGCAGACCTTGTTGGCGGTGGTGTTCATGATGGTGATCTCGCGTGCGGCAGTCGGGCGCTGGGGAATTTTTTCCCGCATTTTGGAGCATCGGCATCTGGTGAAACTGGGGCAGGTGTCGTATGGAATTTATTTATTTCATAACATTGCGCCATTGGTGGTGGGGAAATTGTTCTGGTTTTTATGGGACGATCGGATTCCAGAAAATCTTGCTATCATATTACGCTTGCCGTTTTTCATCGTCGTAACGTGGGGCTTGGCATGGTTGTGCCATCGCTACGTAGAGCGTCCGATGATGTCCCGTGTTGGGCGGGTTAAATCTGTTGGAGCTATTGAGAGAAGTTGATTTTTTTAATGGGGGGAGAAACCATTGCAGGTGATGCTTATTTTTTCTCGATCACTTTGAGCACGTCAGCGGCTTGCTGATCGGTGGCTGCGGCGAGATCGCGCCAGACGAGTTTGCCGTCAAGAAACAAAAAAGCCTGGCGTTTGGCAAATCCTGCGAGGTGAGGCACACCGAATGCATCAGCGACTTTTCCTTGTTTGTCGGCCAACAGGGTGAAGGGCAATTTGTATTTGTCCGCAAAGGCTTTCTGCGCTTCCACGGAATCGAGGCTGACGCCAAAAACTTTCACACCTTTTCCGGTGATGGTTTCATAGGCATCGCGCAAGCTACATGCCTGCTTAGTGCAGCCTGGGGTGTCGGCTTTGGGATAAAAATAGACTAGGACGTAGCCTTTGGCGGCTGATTCGGCTAGTTTCACCTCTTTGCCGAGTTGGTCAACACAACTGACGCTCGGCACGGCGGCACCTTCGGCAATGGGTTCGGCGGCACCGGGGAGGGTGATGCCAATAACGGCGGCGGCAGGAGCGAGAAATTTAAGCGGATTCATCGCGGTCAGGTTCGCACAGACTCACAAAAATGCAAACGGGTATTTTTTATTGGACAAAGTCGGTGTTTTCGTACAATCTACGCGCCCCGCAACGGTGTAAGCTGTTTCGGAACACTCACGATGGCAGAGTAGCTCAGTGGTAGAGCAGAGGACTCATAAGCCTTTGGTCGGCGGTTCAAATCCGCCCTTTGCCACCATCGTGAGATTTTTTTTGTACTCGTTTGCCGAGCGCATGGAGCAGCCACCTCACCACCATCGTGAGATTTTTTGTAATCGTGTGCAAAGCGCATGGAGCAGCCGCCTTAGCACCATCGTGAGATTATTTTGTAATTTTCTGCGCGTGAGCTTGTTTTTTTACTCAACTCGGGGCTAGTCTGCCGCGCACATGTCTGGCTCCTTTGTTCATCTTCACCTGCATACCGAATATTCCACACTGGATGGGATGACGCGTGCGGGCAACGTCGCCAAACGTGCGGCGGAACTAGGCATGCCCGCCGTTGCGATGACCGATCACGGCAATATGTATGGCGCGATCAAGTTTTACATGGCCTGCATGAAGGCCAAGGTGAAGCCGATTTTGGGCTGCGAAATTTATCTATGTCCGACTACTAAGGAGGAAAAAAAGGACATCCCCGGGCGCAAGCGCAACTGCCACATGACTTTGTTGGCCGAAAATAATACCGGTTGGGAAAACCTCACTAAGCTGGTGACCTTGGGGCACCTTGAGGGCATGTATTATGGTAAACCGCGGGTCGAACGCGCGGATTTGCGGAAATTTTCCGAAGGTATCATCTGTCTCACAGGTTGTATCTCGGGACCAGTGAATGAGTGGTTGCTCGCTGGTGATCGCGAGAAGGCGAAGGAGACGCTCACGGAATTGATCGACATTTACGGCAAGAACAATGTTTATGTGGAAATTCACAATCATCAACTGGGACCGCAACTTCAGGTTTTGCCGCAGTTGGTGGAATTGGCGCGCGAATTTGATCTGAAGTTGGTAGCTGCCAATGACGTGCATTTCCTCAATCGCAGCGATCACGAGGCGCACGATGCCTTGATCTGCATAGGCACTGGCAAGCAGCTCATCGACGAAAATCGCATGCGCTACACCCCAGAGGTGTATTTTAAAACCGCAGAGGAAATGCGCGAGGTTTTCGCCGATTTGCCCGAGGCCTGCGATCATACCTTGGAGATTGCCGCGCGTTGCAATGTCACGCTAAAGCTTGATTCAACCAGTTCGGAAAAATATCCGCAGTTCGGCACGCCGGATGGTTCTCCTCGTGAGGAATATTTCCGCCGACTTTGCTACGAAGGTCTGGAACGTCGCTATGGCAAAGAAAAGGCTGGGGACCTCGAGGTTACGGCGCGCCTCGACTACGAGATCGACACCATCAATAAGTTAGGCTTTTCCTCCTATTTCTTAATCACTGCCGACTTCATCCAATGGGCGCGCGATCACAACATTCCCGTCGGTCCAGGACGGGGCTCGGCGGCGGGTTCGCTCGTCGCCTATACCATGGGCATCACGGACATTTGCCCACTGCGTTTCGGATTGTTGTTCGAACGTTTCCTGAATCCTGAACGGGTAAGCCCGCCCGATGTCGATATCGACTTTTGCCAATCGCGCCGCGTCGAGGTCATCGACTACGTACGTGACAAATACGGCCGTCGCTCCGTTTCGCAAATCATCACCTACGGCACACTCGGTGCCAAAAGTGTGATTCGCGACGTCGCTCGTGTGATGGGAGTCTCCTACGGTGAAGCTGATCGTATTGCGAAAATGATCGAAGCCAAGCCGGGCATCACGTTAGAAAAAGAGTGGAAAGACAAACCGGAATTGCGTGAATTGGTCGATAGTTCCACGACCTATCACGAGCTTTGGGATTACGCGATCAAGCTCGAAGGACTCGTTCGCAATACCGGCGTGCACGCTGCTGGTGTGGTGATCGGTGACCGACCGCTCGACGACCACGTTCCGCTAACTCTGGGCAACGAGGGCGAGGTGGTCACACAATTTGACATGGGAGCGATCACCGAATGTGGACTCCTGAAAATGGACTTCCTCGGTCTGAAAAACTTAACAGTCATTCACGACGCCGAGGAGCACATTCGCAAGAAAATCCCCGGCTTTCGCGTTGCCGACGTGGAGCTGGAAGACCCCAAGACTTTTGAAATTCTCAATCGTGGTGAAACGATGGGAGTGTTCCAGTTAGAGTCTGGCGGCATGGTCGAAACTTGTCGCAAATATGGCATCGAACGCATCGATGACATCATCGACTTGCTCGCACTCTATCGCCCTGGCGCCATGCAGTTCATCGATCAAATGATCGAGGTGAAAAAAGGTCGCCAAAAGCCGGTCTTCGAGCATCCCTTATTAGAGCAAGTTTCTGGCTCTACCTATGGCATCATGATCTATCAGGAGCAGGTTCAGAATGCAGCCAAGCTACTCGCTGGATATACACTCGGTGGCGCTGACTTGCTGCGTCGTGCGATGGGCAAAAAGGACCCTGAAAAAATGGCTAAAGAGCGTAGCACCTTCGTTCGAGGATGCGCTGAAACCAATAACATCGGCGAGAAACTGGCCAACCAGATTTTCGACAAGATCGAGATGTTCGCTGGTTACGGATTCAACAAATCTCACTCCGCCTGTTACGGCCATATTTCTTACTGGACGGCATATCTCAAAGCAAATCACCCGGTCGAATTCATGGCCGCCTTGCTATCAAACGAAATCAACAACACCGATAAAATCTCAGTTTTCGTCGCCGAGTGCCATCGCATGAAGATTGAGATTTTGCCGCCGAATCTCAATAAATCACAGCTGCGGTTCCATCCCGAAACTACACCATCGGGGGCAGCTGCGATTCGCTATGGATTGGCTGCAATCAAAAACTGCGGTGAAGGCGCCATGGCCATCGCCATAGAAGAACGCGAGGCAAATGGTGAGTTCAAATCACTCGAAGACCTCGCGAATCGACTCGACTCTCGCGTTGCGAACAAACGCATTTTGGAAAACTTGGTTAAAGCGGGGGCTCTCGATTGGGTCGGAGAAACACGCGCCACCATGTTCTTGCGACTCGAGGCCGTCGTAGCAGCCTCGTCATCGTTGCACAAAGATCGCGCCTCAGGGCAAGTGTCATTGTTCGACTCCGTAGACTTTGCGCCTCCCGTCGCGCCGATGAAAAAAGGCGAGATCCTCGAAGAGTGGCCCAAGGATGAACGGCTCGCGCATGAGAAAGAATTGTTAGGTTTCTATGTGACTGGACATCCGCTCGATAAATTTCGCGGCTTGCTCGACTCCGATAAATTTTGCAAAATCGGCCTTGTCGATGATCTCGATACCAGCAACCCGCGCAATCGCTTTCCCTTCGCTGGGATGATCCGCACCGTTGAGTCGAAAATTACCAAGTCAGGAAAACCATTCGGCATCTTGGTGATTGAAGATTTCACCGGTTCCACCGAGCTCGTCATGTGGGGCGAATCCTTTGTGCCCGCGCGAGACAAAGGATTTCTCGAAGCCGGGAAAATCATCCGCTGCAAGGCATCAATCCAAGTGGATGACCGCACGGGCTCACGCCGATTGACCGGTTACGAAGTCGATGAACTCAAGCCACGCATCGCCGCCAAAAACGACAAGGGCCCGGTGCAATTGACGCTCTGGACCAGCCGTCACAGCGAACACGATCTCCAAGACATACGCCACATCATTTCCGGCTACCCGGGCAAGGTTCCTGTGCACATTCATTTCCAGAATAGCTTCGGAAAACGTTGCACCGTCGAGCTTCCGGAGCTTTATCAGGTCAAGCGTAGTGATGAGTTACTCCAAGCACTGGACAAGTGGATTGAGGACTGAGCCCGCACAACTAGCTATTCTTTTTGGTTGGTAAGGAGACTGATTTTCGCAACGACATGACACAAAGGAATCTCGTTTTTTGCAATTTCCGAGCTAGTGTGCGTGTATCCGTTTCCGACACTTATGCGAATCTTCATACCACTCATCCTCTGCATCACGGCTCTCGCTGCCACGCTGGTCCAGCCCAAGAAAGACGCGCGTCGCTTGGAAGTGCTGTTTTTTGGCGCTCCTACCGCGGCTCATCCTGGGCATGATCCAATCACTCGTTACCGTGTGATCAAACGCAACCTCGGCACTGAGGGCATCAATTTTACCTATTCAGAGGATCCATCCGTGGTCTTCAATGCGAAGACGCTCGAGCATTTCGACGCTGTGATGATGTATGGCAACTGGGAGCAAAATGGCCCGATGCCCGCCGATCAGCTGAAGGCTCTGACCGATTATGTCGAAAGCGGTCACGGATTTTTGCCACTCCATTGCGCTTCCGCTTGCTATGGTGGCTCACCTGAGTTCATCAAGCTCGTCGGCGGTCGTTTCAAGTCGCACACCACGGGCGTGTTCGAACCGAAAAACACGACGGCTAAGCACCCGATCATCGATGGCTTCAAGAGCTTTTCTGCTTGGGACGAAACCTATGAGCACGACAATCACGGCGACGACCGTGTGATCTTGCAAACACGTGAGCAGGAGCCATGGACATGGGTGCGCAATCAGGGCAAGGGACGCGTGTTTTACACCGCATCGGGCCACGATCACCGCGTTTGGGATTTGCCGCAGTTTCATGATTTGTTGAAACGCGCCGTATATTGGTCGGTAGGCCCTGAGGCCTACGGCAAACTGAAAGCACTCGATCTTCCCACGTTGGAGATGGAAAAAGTCCAGCTTCCCGGTTATTTGAAACGTGAGGTAATCACTGAGGCGCAAAAGCCGCTTAGCCCTGAAGAATCGATGAAACTTGCCCAAGTTCCACCAGGCTTTGAGCTTTCCCTCTTCGCTAGCGAGCCTGATATCGTCAATCCGATTGCACTCTCGTGGGATGTTAAAGGCCGTTGTTTTGTGATTCAAACCACCGACTATCCGAACGATCTTCACGATGATAAAATGGGCAACGACAAGATCATCATCTGCGATGATACCGATAAGGATGGTCGTGCTGATAAATTTACCACATTTGCCGATAAACTCTCGATCCCTGCCTCGCTCGTCTGCGTGAATGGTGGTGTGATCGCTACCAACTGCTCGGAAATTCTTTGGCTGCAAGATACCAACGGCGACGACAAAGCCGATGTCCGCAAGACTTTAATCAGTGGCTTCGGTTGGGGTGACACGCACGCTGGTGTTTCCAACCTCCGCCTCGGTCCCGATGGCTGGATCTACGGCACCGTCGGTTATTCCGGTTTCAATGGCGAAGTCGGTGGCGAACAAGTCCGCTTCTCTTCAGGGGTTTTCCGTTTCTTGCCCGATGGCTCGAAGCTGGAGTTCTTGCAATCGACCACCAACAATACTTGGGGACTTGGTTTCACCGAAGATTTCGATGTGATTGGTTCTACCGCTAACGGCAACCCTTCTTGGCAGCTCTCACTGGCGAAGTCGCTCTACGACAAAGCCGGTGTCGCCCAACCGAAGACTCCGCGTTGCGATGACAATCCGATCTTCAATCCTTCCTCCGCTGACATTCGTCAGGTGGACCAGTTCGAGCGCTACACTGCTGGTGCCGG
>CANHKJ010000120.1 GCA_947460915.1 Verrucomicrobiia bacterium | reverse complement strand
AGTGCGCGTTGTTTTTCCTTGGGCAAATTTTCAGCGGAGACCGTGAAATAATAGATGCCGTAGTAGTAGAAGTAGCCGGAAATCTTGAAGGTGGATTCGTGAGGCACGGGTTTTTTGCGACCGTAGTCGAGCCATGGCTCGAATTCGATGAAATTGTCACCCCAGGTGGATAGTACGGCATCGGTCATCTTTGGGTCATCGTAGGCTCGGAGCGCGGCGTTGCAGGCCTGTGAGCGTGCTAGAGAACCATTGCGGCGGTTGATTTCGACTTGAGGGGCGAGGTAATGTCCGTGCGAATAGGCGTAGGTGAAATCGGGGAACTGCTGAAGACGGATCGAGGCGAGGGTGGAGGTAATGACTTTTTGATCGAGGACGACACCCATGGTCTCGCGGGCCTCGTGCATGGCGAGAATCACGGTGGCGGAGGTGAACGAAGTGGTGATGCCGCTGGGTTTCTGGGTACGGATTTCGTCGTAGATGTCGAGGTAGCCCCAGCCGCCGTTGAGGTCTTCGTAGCGGTTGGCGAGATCGATTTGTTGTTGCGCGAGATTTTTCAGAGCAGAGCGGCGTGCTTTATCGCCCTCGGCGTCTTTGTAGAGTCGGGTGATGGCGCGCAAGCCGTAAGCGTGACCCCAGGCATTGTAGGTGGTAGTCATATCGGCACGGCGCAGATTGGGCAGCGCTTGGAAGGCCCATTTTTCTGCTTTGGCGATGCAGTCGTTGACGGCGGGGCGCTGGTCATGAGCATCGACGAGGCCTGCAAGCGCGAGGCCGCTGGCACCGGCGAGGAAGGCATCGTGCGCGCCGGGCAAGGGTGCGTAGATGTTGAGACCTTTGGTGCGAGTGGCTCCGCCAAAGGAACCATCGGGATTTTGCTTGGCGACGAGATAGTCCACGCCCTTGGTGATGGCGGCTTCGACAGCGGCTCGGGTGACTTCTTCCTCGGGAATGAGGATGCGGGTGTCAACGCCGGCTTGACCGGTAGCTGGCGCGGCAGGTTTTTCTTCAGGCGCGGGCTTGTCTTGAGCACTGGCAAAGGTGCCGGAGATCAGGGCGAGTGCGAGGCTGAGGTAGCGCGGCCGATTCACAAGGGTGGTGGAGAAATGTTTCATGCTCCGGGCGTGATGATGACCTGATCTTTGGTGAGGCCGGAGAGGATTTCGACCTTGTCACCGGAGCTCTTGCCACGGGTCACAGGAATGCGTTTGGTTTTCTTGGCATCGCCTTCGCCTTCGGAAATTTCTACTTCCCAGCCGCCTTTGTTGTCGCTGTGCAGTGCTTTGGCGGGAATGGTCAGAGCGTTTTCTTTTTCGTAAGCAGTGATCTGTGCGGAGGCTCCCATGCCGGCAACGACAGGCAGGTCTGCGGGGAATGTGCCGGTCAAGGTCACGCGGTAGCGATTATCAATGTTCGGAGTGGCGGAAACGGCGCTGATCGAGACGGGGAATGGCGTTTCTGCGGCACCGGTGAGGGTCGCAAAGCCTTTTTGCTCTGGCTTGAGTTGGCGCATGACGGACTCCTCGACGGTGGTTTCCAGAGCGAGCTTGCCATTGCTAGGAACGAGCACGGCAAAGGTGCGTTTCGGGGCGATGGGAGCATTGACTTGAATAGCTTTGGCGGGATCGCCAGTGCTCCAGCGGCCGTCTTGGATGTTGCCGTAGTAGAAGTATCCAGCTGCGGGTGCTTTCAAAACGAAGAGGTCTTTTTCAGCTTCGAGCTTGGCAAGGTCGTCAGCGGTGCGCTTTGCGGTGACGCGGGCGTCTTCGAGGGCGAGGCGTTTGATTTCTAGATTGCGTGGGAGGTTTTGCTCATTTTCTTTTAGGGCAATGGAGGCGGCCAGTGCGGCGCGCTCGAGCTCGATGGCTTCGCGGGGGATTGTGAGCTCAAGAGTGCGCTTGTGGGTCAGCTTGGCGTGCTCCACAGCGACTTCGGCGAATTTTACGCTTTCGCGTTGGCGCTTGAGAATGATTTCCTCGGTGTTTTCCGTGAGGTCATCGGCTTTATACATCTTTTCGAGTTGATGAAGTTCTTCGCGCTCGGAATCGAGGCGGAGTTCAGTCTGGCGCAAGTTGAGATTGGCCTCGGTGATTTCGACCTCGCGGCGGGTTTTTTGGAAATACTCCCAAGCTTCCGCAGCTTCTTCTGCTTTCATTTTGGTGCTTTGCAGCTGCATCGGATGGTATTTCTCGGCGGAAATGAAATCGGCTTCAGCGTTGGCAAGATTGAGTTTGCCAGCTTCGGCGGCAGAGCGGGCGTCGCGAAGTTTTTTCTGAAAGTCTTCGTCATCGAAGCGAACGAGCTGTTGATCTTTTTTCACCAAGCTGCCGTGAGGGGCGATTTCGAGAATGGTAAATGTGGCCCATTGCTCGGCATCGATCTGCAATGGTGTGACCTCAATGGGAAGCAGAGTGGCGGAGAGAGTCGGGCGGATCGCGAATGTCTCTTGCGTGACTTTGGTGGTGTCCGCGAAGGCGGAGCAGAGGCTGAGAAGCAGGATGGCGGATGATTTCATGATGTAGTGCAAAAAAATACAGCGGAGCCAGTATAACGAGTTCCGCTGCGAGGTTTGTTCAAAAATTTTTGAATGGATTAGCTTTCTTCGTGTTGACCGGCGGGTTTGCGGGCAAGGAGAAGAGGGAAGCGGCGAGGGCGTTTGGAGTTGGTCTGAGCCTCGACGAGGTGCTCAGAGACATCGAATCCCGCTTTCCGCAGACGCATGTAAAGACCGGGAATTTTGCGAATCGAAGTAATGCCGAGCATGCCGCCAGCTTGGAGGGCATCTCGTGCGGCACCGAGCCAGCGACGATCTTCAAAGAGGATTTTTCCTTTTTCGAGCGGGCAAGAATCGGCTTGGAGGAGGATGGCGTGGACGCTGCCACTTTCGCGGGCGAGCGAGGAAGGCGATAGATCATGAACGACGTTGACGCGGCTATCGAGTAGGGCGTTGTTGTCTTTAAAAAACGTTTTTTGCCAGGTGACGAGTTCGCGGATGGGCTCGAAGACGGTGAAATTGCCCTTTTTCTGAGGAAGTGCGGCGCAAACGGATTGGGTGAGGCCACCGAGGCCGAGTCCCATGATCCAGACTTTCGGCTGACGGGCGGGGCGGAAGGGATGGGTGCCGAGCTTGGCGAGTTCATCCTCGGCGAAACGCATGGCCGTGCCAGCGAGTTGCTGGCCGTGGCTGTGCAAGTAAAAGCGTTCGTCGTGCTCATGGAGTTCGAGAGTGCCGCCATCAGGCAGGGTGGTATGAGCGAGAATGATTCGTGGTTTCATGTATTTTCTGGTTGCCGCAGCGGGAAAACTTTAGTAGTAAGAGTGAGCTATGTCCACTGAACAATCGCAAGAACCAGAAAACAATTCGGCAGCCACTTCTGAGGATGTGCCACCACCCGTGCCAAGTGCTCCTGCCGTGGAAGAAACTCCGCCTCCTGCACCGACTCCCGTTCCTGCAGCGGCAGCACCAGTGGCATCGACGAGTTCAGCCAAGGATAAGAAGTTGCTAGCGGGCATTTTAGGCATTGTTTTGGGGGCTTTTGGGGTGCACAAGTTCATCCTTGGTTACACGAAGGAGGGCATTATTATGGCCGTCATAAGTTTAGTAGGTAGCTGGTTATGCTTCCCGTATTTTGTTATGTGGATTATTGGTCTGATCGAAGGCATCATGTATTTGACGAAGTCTGACGAAGAGTTTGATCGCATTTACATTCAAGGCAAAAAAACTTGGTTCTGAGCAAGCATCTAGAAATGATGTGATTGCCGTGGCATCAGTACATTTACTGTGTGCTGCGGCGAATTTTTGTCAAAATGGATCGACTTCGACTCACGCTGTTGTTTTTCACGCACTCGTCATTTTTCATGCGTTGATCTTGACAATTCATATTAATTAACTACATAGGGTTTATGCAATCACAGGTAAAAGAGCGGAAATTTGTTAGCGTCTGGCTTAAGCGTGCGCGTAAGGAGCTTGCTGTGAGTGGTCGATTGGAAGAAGTGGCGCATTTGCTCTCGGGTCCTGACCTTGGGGCGAGTGCTATGGCGGTGCGTGATTGGCGCAGTGATTTGCAACGTCTCCGGATGGGTGAATGGGAGCCAAGCATGGAAGATCTGATGACGATCGATGCCATCTTGAGCCGACCGAAACAGGATCGCTCAAGTGCTCGCTCAGTCAATGACGAGCAGTTTCTGTTTGCGTAGCGGAGGTGATTTTTGCGGTGGCGAGTTGTCGGCGCAAGGAGGAGACATCAAGTTCTCGCAGCAATTTTGCGATATTGGGATAAACGTTTGCGTGGTGGCCAAAACGAGGATCATGTAACTCGGCAATGGCTTTTTCTGCTGCCCAGTTGTGATGCACCATGCGATAGGCCGCGATCACTGCACCGGTGCGATCAGCGCCGTGCCAACAATGGACGAGCGTGGGACCATCACATCGTTCGATGCATTGCAGCGCGCTCAGCAGATCTTGTTCATCGATGTTTCCTGCACGCATCGGCACATGGTGTAGGGTCAAAGGGCGATTATTGGGACTTGACGCTGAGTTGATCGCTTCATTGCGATGAAAACGCCTGAGGCTGACGATGTGGCGAATTCCTTGCTGAGACAGTTGGGTGAAATCCGTGCGATCAGGTTGAGATGAACGCCAGACTTTTTCGTCGACTTGCGTAATTTCATCGGGCTCAGAAGGCAGCGGAACGAAATTGCAAGAAGTAATGCCCAGAACCGTAAGCGTTGCTAGAAGTAACTTTTTCATGGCCTGCAAAGTTAAGAATTTTGCCCCCATCGAGTGCGCCATTCTGCAGGGAGGCGCTTGGGTTTTCCGGCGGGCATTTGCACTAAGGCGAGAGCTTGGCGGGCGGTGATGAGAACTTTTTCATCTGATTCTCGGATCATCTCAAAGGTGCACCAGAAACGTGCGCCTTCGATTTCCGCTAGCTTGCCCTCGATGCGAATCCAATCGCCGAGACGAGCGGGGGTGCGATAGTCGACCTCCGTGCGAGTGACCACAGGGAATAGTTGCGTTTCTGCCATGGTGCGAAGATCCATGCCCATGAGTGCGGCGAGGCGCGTGCGGCAGGTTTCAATCATCCGCAGGTAGGCGAGATTGTGAACGACGCCTCCGCAGTCGGTATCGAAAAACATCACTTCTTCGCGGGTGATCATTTGAATTGTCTCGTTCATGGGACACAGAAATTGACAAAATCACGAATTTTTTGCAATATTGACTTTACGAATTCCGTAACCCTTGTGGAAAGGATTAAAAGAATGAAGACAATTTTTCAACTCCCTCGCGTGATGGCTGGCCTCGTGATGGCTATCGCCCTGCAAAGTTCGTGGAGTCACGCCGACTTCATCGCTCCGACGGATCGTGTGCCATTCCGGCGCGATCAATTGCCGATCGATGTAGAAACCATGGGGCAGCTTTCCCGGCAGTTGACCACGCTGTGCACCACGCTCAAGCCGGATCGTCCGGAAGATCAACGAGTGGCAGCACAGTTTTTGGCTGTGGCCTCGGCACTGGATCCAGTGAATCGCCAAGCATCGGAGTTATTGGAGCAATTGATCAACGAAGAAGTTCCATCAGTTGCGGGTGATGCTGAGTTGACGAATGCCAAGGCTCGCGCTTGGCGCACGCAAGCTTGGTTGGCTAGTGATGAGGCAGGCAAGGATGGGCAAGTGCTAGCGCAGTGCTTAGGGGATGTATTGGCTCGTGTGGATGCCTCGCACCCCGCTGCTGCGGCTCACAAAAATGATTTGGGCAAATGGAATGGCTGGGTCGCTCCGTTAGATGATTTTGCTAAGTCTAAGCCGAACGATCTCGCGGCGAACAATGAAGAGGAAGAGTTGCCTGAAATGACAGACGATTCCAAAGAGCAAGAGGATCAGGAAGAAGATGAAGCTGAGGAGAAGGAGATTGAATTCGCCGTGAAATCGGGTGCAATCACCACCCCGCTCTGGCTATACAATGAAAAAACCGAGGTCTATAGCCTGAAGCTGGCATCGGTCTCAATGAAGTCTTATGTTGATAAGAGTCATCAAACTTTTCGCTATCATGTAGAAGGCACTGACGAAAGCAAGATCCGAGATATTCTATTGGCGATTAACAATGCAACGGTTCCTCTATTGAATGAGATTTATCACGGCCTGCCCGAGGGCGGGGTCGTAAGCATGGGTTTTTCAAAAAACGAGTATTATTCGATCAGCCGCAACGGAGAAAATTTATCAGCTGCGGCCATGGTGCTGGCTGCTTCTGCGATGAGTGGCGCTGAGACGACTGGTGTAGTGATCGGCATCGTCAAGGATGACGGCAAGCTCGCCCTGCCGCGCAACTCATGGGAAATGATCCGCATGCTCTCGACGGCACCGCCATCGCGCATCATTTTGCCGAAGGCCATCGAAGATGTATTGCCTGCCCTGCTTTCGCTCGATGACTTGCAGTTCTTGATGAAGCACGACATATTCCTCGCAGACACAGCCGAAGAATTGATCGCCTTGACGAAAAAAACTCCTGAAGCTGCCGTAACTGCCTCCTTGGCAAGCTTTGCGGACATTCGCTCGAAGGCTTCCTCGACGCTCGGGCCATTTGTTGCCAATCCTCATGTATCCAAACGCTTGGAGGCGATCGTGGCTGCTACGCCCAATTACGTGTCTGCCCAACTCTTGCTCATGCAGGCACGTGGAAAACGTCCTGTCCAGTTGACGGAAAAAATGTTGGCTCACGAGATCCGCAAAGCATTGCAACCGCTTAATGAGATCAATGCGCGAGCCTCATCTAACGGAAATAATGAGAAAGTCACTGCTGCTGAAGTGCAAGCTGCCCATGAGAGCAGCCGCGCTGCGCTTGATCCTTTGGAGCGCATCGTTGCCTCATCCAATCGAGAGCTCTACGGGGAGGCTCTTGATCTTGCCAACCGTGCACGCACCTTGGCGCGTGCCATGGATAAAGTCGGCGGTAAGGATTTCTTGTTCGATGATCGAGGTTTTCACGATAAGTCTTTGACCGAGTCCAGCAAGGATCTTCAAAACGGGTTGCCATTGATTGATCGCAAAATTTCCCTAATCCTCGGCGAGCATCTAGAGCGTCAGGATAAGAAAAATAAACGCGCATTCCGCGAAGATTGATTTTTTTCGATAAGTCACTTGCGCCGATCTCATCCGTGGGTATTCTTCCCCATGTCCATGATTTGTCACGACCTGCCAGACTACCTGCGTGAGGAAATTCTTCTTCATCCGGAAAAAAGAAACTTCCCAAGCTTCGATCTCAGCACCTTGCTGCACACGGTGTTTACGCCCACGGAAGGCTGCAAGGTCTGCGTTCTGCTAGATTTTGATGAGCCAGCGGCGATGATGAAAGATTATCGCTTCCTCAATGAGGAGGGATTTCCGATTCAGAAGCGCGCGCACCAGCATTTTTACCAAGGCTTGCAAAATGGCGTGATGGCCAAGCTCGGCATGCACGGTGGTGAAATGTTTGCCTATCGCATGACGTATGGATCCAATCTTGATTTGCCTGATGAGCTCTATGATGCACAAGGAAATCAGCTTTCTTTTGAGCGCGATCTTTATCCGAAATACGACATTATCCTGTGCATTTCCACTTACTCGGCTACCGCGCCGTTGACAGCGAAAGCGAAAGAACATGGCTTCCGTGGTGCCACTCTTCACGGGCTCAATGACATCATCCTCTCATCAGGTCTCGCCGTGAATTATCATGAGGTCTCGCGCGATGCGGAAAAGATTCGTCTTGCGATGACCAATGCGGATTCGATCGAAATCGACTTCGCTCTCGAAGATGGCCGAGTGCTTACTGCTTGGCTCGGCCTCGAAGCGCAAGACGCCCAGAAATCGCATGGTTTGTGCAATGGTCTGGCTCCAGACATCGCCAACTTGCCAGCCGGTGAGGTCTATTTCGTTCCTGCCGACGCTCGTGGTCAATTTCCGATGAAATATGAAGATGGCACACTCGGAGTGTTAGACGTGGTGGATCGCAACATCGTCCGCTCGACATTGATTGCCGGAAATCAAGCGACGATTGATGCTCACAATGCGCGCTTGCTCGACGACCCGATGACGGGAACTCTTGGCGAGCTTGGATTTGGCACGCAAGTGCTACCTGTCTCCGGTGCCGACATTCAGGATGAAAAAGTGTTAGGAACCTGTCACTTGGCCACTGGACGCGATGATCATCTCGGTGGCGACATCGTGCCATCCATGTTCAAAAAACATGAGAACTCGACGCACGATGACATCTTGTTTGCTCCACACAAGACACCGAATTTCAACATCAGCCAAGTGCGGATGAAACGAGGTGATCAGGAAGAAATCATCATCGAAAACTTCCGCCCCAGTCGCTACATCATGGATGCCTTGACGGCGTAAGAATTGTCATTGTGTCTTCATCAAATATTTACGAAACACCTCGGTTGCT